>RFXW01000074.1 GCA_009921245.1 Candidatus Fonsibacter lacus
ATGATGCTGGCCAACAACGAGCTCCAAGTGGTGCTGCTGAGCGTGCACACCTCGCTGCGGCAAGCCCTTGATTTGGTCACCTGTGCGCGGGTCCTAGACGCCTTGGTCGATATGCAGCGCCACTTGCAGGGCCGTGCGCCCGGTGCGGCGCCCAGGTTGGCCGTTGCTGGGCTCAACCCACACGCCGGCGAGGGCGGTCAGTTTGGCAACGAAGAGCAGCAACACATTGCCCCGGCGGTGGCGGCGGCGCGCGCCCAAGGGATTGACGTGGTGGGGCCGCTGTCCCCGGACACGGTGTTTTGGCGCGCTCGCCAAGGGGAATTCGACGCGGTACTCGCCATGTACCACGATCAAGGCTTGATCCCTATCAAATACGGCGGTTTTGATCATGGCGTCAACGTGACCCTGGGCCTGCCCTTTGTCCGCGCCAGCCCCGACCACGGCACAGCCTTTGATTTGGTCGGCACGGGGCTCGCCAAAGCCACCAGCCTGATGGCGGCGATTCGTTGGGCAGCCAATCGGGGTTGACGGCCGGAGTACAATCGGCGGCTGTCCTGATAGGTGTTTTTCCCAATTTTCATACGGAAAGTCTCGCATGAGCGACTCCCCAGAAACTCTAGATTCCGGCCGCCGCACGTGGTTGATGACCACCTGCGCCGTGGGCGGTGCCGGTGCCGCGGCTGTGGCCATACCCTTTGTAAGCAGCTTCGAGCCGTCGGAGCGGGCCAAGGCCGCAGGTGCGTCGGTTGAAGTGGATATCTCCGAACTCGCGCCGGGCGAAAAAATCACGCTTGAGTGGCGTGGCAAGCCGGTGTGGGTATTGCGTCGAACCCAAGAAATGCTGGCCTCGTTGGCAACCGATGAGGGCGACCTTGCCGACCCTGAGTCGTTGCGCACGGCATACCCGACACCAGCCTACGCGCGTAATCGGCACCGCTCAATCAAACCCGAGTACCTGGTGGTGGTCGGCATATGCTCGCACTTGGGTTGCTCACCGGTCGATCGTCTCAAAGCCGGGGCTCAGCCGTCGCTGCCGGACAACTGGCCAGGGGGTTTCTTGTGCCCGTGTCATGGATCAACCTTTGACGTTGCCGGGCGCGTATTTGCCAACAAGCCGGCCCCAGACAATCTTGAAGTCCCGCCACACATGTATCTGTCCGATACCGTGTTGCTCATTGGTGAAGACCAACAGGCGTAACCCAAAGTAACTGCTCATCTTATGGCTGAATTCAAAACCGCTCCCCCTGGTGCCCCAGCGTCGCAACGTTTGCTCACGTGGGTGGACAACCGCTTTCCACTGACCAAGCTCTACAACGAGCACTTGGCTGAGTATTACGCGCCCAAAAACTTCAACTTCTTTTACTTTTTTGGGTCGTTGGCTTTGCTGGTGTTGGTGTTGCAAATTGTGACCGGCATATTTCTGGTCATGCACTACAAGCCCGACGCCGCCATGGCCTTTGCCTCCGTGGAATACATCATGCGGGATGTACCGTGGGGCTGGCTGATACGTTATCTGCACTCCACCGGTGCCTCGGCCTTTTTTGTGGTGGTGTACCTGCACATGTACCGTGGCTTGATTTACGGCAGTTACCGTAAGCCGCGTGAATTGGTGTGGATTTTTGGCTGTGCGATTTTTCTTGCCCTAATGGCCGAAGCCTTTATGGGTTACCTGCTGCCGTGGGGTCAAATGTCTTACTGGGGTGCGCAGGTCATCGTTAACCTGTTTTCTGCCATTCCCTTCATCGGCCCCGACTTGGCTTTGCTGATCCGTGGTGACTACGTGGTGGGCGACGCCACACTCAACCGCTTCTTCAGCTTCCACGTGATTGCCGTGCCCCTGGTGCTGTTGGGCTTGGTGGTGGCACACATCATTGCGCTGCACGAAGTGGGCTCCAACAACCCAGACGGGGTTGACATCAAGGCCCGCAAAGACAGCGAGGGCAAGCCGATCGACGGTATTCCTTTCCATCCCTACTACACGGTGCATGACATCCTTGGGGTGTCGGTGTTTCTTTTGGTCTTTAGCGCCATTGTGTTTTTTGCGCCGGAGTTGGGTGGCTACTTTTTGGAATACAACAACTTCATTCCGGCGGACCCACTAAAAACGCCGCCGCATATTGCCCCGGTTTGGTACTTCACGCCGTTTTATTCCATGCTGCGTGCGATTACCACCGAAATGGTTTACGTGCTCATGGCGTGCGTGGTGCTTGCCGCCCTGCTGGGCGTGCGCAACACCGCCCTGAGTTTGGTGAGCAAGGCCGGCGTGGTGATTGCAGCGGTGGTGGGGGTTGTGCTGTTGGCCGCCATCGACGCCAAGTTTTGGGGCGTGGTGATCATGGGTGCAGCCGTAATTATTTTGTTCTTCTTGCCGTGGCTTGACCGCAGCGAGGTGCTGAGCATTCGGTATCGGCCCAGCTGGCACCGTTGGATATACGGCGTATTCGTGGTGAATTTTTTGGTGCTGGCCTATCTTGGCATCAAGCCGCCGTCGCCGCTTTACGAACGCATCGCGCAAGTGGGCACTCTGTTGTACTTTGGGTTTTTCCTTCTGATGCCGTGGTGGAGCCGCTTGGGTACATTTAAGCCTGTGCCCGATCGCGTGCAATTTGCGCCTCACTGAATTCGTTAGCAGAGTTTGTTATGAAAAAATTCATTGCTTTTTGGCTTACGTCGCTGGCCCTGGTCGGGTTGGTTCACGCAGCCGGTGGTGGCAACGTCACGTGGGATAAAGCCCCCAATCGCCTGAGCGACAACGCGGCGCTGCAAAACGGTGCCAAGCTTTTTGCCAACTACTGCTTGAACTGCCACTCGGCGGCGTACATGCGGTACAACCGGTTAACCGACATCGGGCTCACGCCCAAACAAATCCAGGCCAATCTCAATTTCGTGACACCCAAGGTAGGGGATTTGATGAAAGTGACTGCCGACCCATTGCAATCCAAGCAGTGGTTTGGCGCGGCCCCGCCCGATCTAAGCGTGATCGCCCGCTCGCGTGCTGGCGCGGGTGGTTCGGGCGCTGATTACCTCTACACGTTCTTACGTGGTTTTTACCGTGACCCCGCCCGTCCCACGGGTTGGAACAACAACGTTTTTGCCAACACCGCCATGCCTCATGTGTTATGGGATATGCAAGGTAGCATGAGTCAAGCGGCATATGACAACGCCATCGGTGACTTGGTGGCGTATTTGCAATGGATGGGAGAGCCATCCCAGATCACGCGCAAGCAAGTGGGCGTGTGGGTGATGCTGTTTTTGGCCGTCTTTGTTCTTATTGCTTGGCGCCTTAATGCGGCGTACTGGCGCCAAGTTAAGTAACCCGTTGGCGCGCGCCTTTTTGGTGCGGGCCGTTAAGGAGTAAACGTACCCATGATGGTTTTGTACTCGGGCACCACCTGCCCGTTCTCGCATCGTTGCCGCTTTGTCTTGTTTGAAAAAGGCATGGATTTTGAAATCCGTGATGTGGACTTGTACAACAAGCCCGAAGATATTGCGGTCATGAACCCTTATGGGCAAGTGCCTATCTTGGTCGAGCGCGACCTGATTCTGTACGAATCCAACATCATCAATGAATACATCGACGAGCGTTTTCCGCACCCACAGTTGATGCCAGGCGATCCTGTTGACCGCGGCCGGGTGCGCTTGTTTTTGCTCAACTTTGAAAAAGAGCTGTTTGCGCACGTCACCACTTTGGAGGCGCGGCAAAACAAATCCAACGACAAGACGCTGGAGCGCGCCCGCGGCCACATCCGCGACCGGCTCACACAATTGGCGCCGGTTTTCCTCAAAAACCGGTTCATGCTGGGCGACAACTTCTCCATGCTTGACGTGGCCATTGCCCCCCTGTTGTGGCGTCTCGACTACTACGGCATTGAGTTAAGCAAAAACGCCGCGCCTTTGCTTAAGTACGCCGAGCGCATTTTCTCGCGCCCAGCCTACATTGAAGCGTTGACGCCATCAGAAAAAGTGATGCGCAAATAGTCGCAGTGGACGCCAGCACCCACACCCTTGACGCCAGCGCCCGCCCTTATCTGCTGCGTGCGCTGCACCAGTGGTGCTCGGACGAGGGCCTAACGCCCTACGTGGCGGTGTGGGTGGATGAGCGCGTAGAGGTACCACGCGACTTTGTTCAAGATAACCAAATCGTGCTTAATGTGGGTTACGACGCCACGCGCGACTTGCACATTGACAACGATGTGTTGTCCTTTAAAGGTCGTTTTGGTGGTGTCGCGCGCGACGTCATGGTGCCGGTGACCCACGTTTTGGCGATCTACGCCAAGGAGACCGGTCAAGGCATGGTGCTTGCAAGTCCAGACGATGTGCCCCCTGTCGACCCCAGCCCATCGCCGGACACGGATGCGCCTGCCCCGCCCTCGGGACGGCCGGTGCTTCGACGGGTCAAATAGTCTCTAGAATCGGATAACTAGGCCGGCTTAGCTCAGTTGGTAGAGCAGCGCTCTTGTAAAGCGAAGGTCGGGGGTTCGACTCCTCTAGCCGGCACCACCTTGCTATGCGTGTGATCTTGGGGGCTTACTCAGCCCTCGGAATTCACTCGTAAGCGAATACTTACTTTTCTGCCCTCGGCTTCTGATAAAGCCAATTCCAAATCTGGTACCACGTGACGCAGTTTGGCAGCGACCGCCGCGTGAGCGACTACAATGCACCAATTGTTTTCGTCGCAGGCACCGGGTTTTAGCAGCGCGCGCATGGTGGCAGGCACCAGCGGCTGCACGTGGTGCCAGCGACGAGCGGAGAGGTCCAGCCAGCCCTTCAATTCGCCCAGGCGCTGCAAAGCGGCGTCGTGCGCAGTGAAAGCGGTGGGGGTTGGTGCCATCAAGGACGAATCAGCAGCCTCATGCACATCATTATCACGGACACCAAAGGCAGCGGCTCTCGGTCGCTGGAAATGTCGGGCGCCCGCCTCACGTTGCTGGCGCTGGTGGCGGTGTTGTTGGCCTCGTTCATGGCGGTCTGGGGCTACATGCAGGTGTTGCAGTTGGGCGCACGCTACGGCTGGAACTGGATTCACCAAATCGCTGTGGTCAGCAGCGTCGTAGACGACGCCGAGGCCAAGCGTTTGATGCGCGAAAACCTTGACGCCATGGCGCGTCGGCTGGGCGAATTACAAGCCCGCTTGATTCAAATTGACGCGTTGGGCGAGCGCGTGGCGCGTTTGGCCGGTGTGAACTACGCGCCGCAAGAAGTCCCCGGACAGGGTGGGGCGGAAACCCCAGGGCAGTCGTTGTCGGCAGCCGAATTCTCGTCAGCTATCAGCGATTTGCAAGCGCTCAGCCAATCACGGCTGGACAGCCTTTCGGTGCTGGAGTCGCAGTTGTTTGAATCGCAATGGCAGCAGGCCCAGCGCCCCACCATGCCGCCGGTGGATGTGGCGTTTGGTTCGGGCTTTGGCATGCGCATCGACCCGTTCAATGGCAAACGCGCCATGCATCAGGGCTTGGATTTTCCGGCGCCCACCGGCACCCCGATTCGAGCGGCGGCGGGTGGCGTGGTGGTGTCGTCGCAGCGCCACGCTGGCTACGGTTTGATGGTCGAGGTCGATCACGGCAACGACCTCATGACGCGTTACGCACACGCCAGCAAGCTCAAGGTTAAAGTGGGTGATCTGGTCAAGCGTGGCCAAGTAATTGCTTTGGTCGGCTCCACTGGCCGTTCCACCGGTCCGCACCTACACTTTGAGGTGTGGGCGGGTGGCAAGCCCCGCAACCCAGTCAAGTTTTTAGCCTCGGGTCGCGGTGGCACGGCCCAGGCCAGGGCGCCCTAGCCCAGCGCCTGTTGCGCCGCTGGCGCCATCGCGCCCCCCGCCGTTGATGGCGGGCTCATTACCTAGCTTTTTTTCATCGTTATGAACATACTGACCCGTTTGCTCGGCAGCCGCAACGACCGCTTGCTGCGGCGCTATCGCAAAACCGTGCAGCACATCAACAGCCTTGAGGCCACTTACGAAGCAAAAGCCGACGACGAACTGCGCGCTGAGACGCAAACCTTAAAGCAAGAGGTGGCACAAGGCACGGCGCTTGAGCAGGTGTTGCCGCGCGCCTTTGCGTTGGTGCGCGAAGCCAGCAAGCGCGTACTGCAAATGCGTCATTTTGATGTGCAGCTTATGGGTGGCTTGGCTTTGCACGAGGGCAAGATTGCCGAAATGCGCACCGGTGAGGGTAAAACGCTTACCTCCACGTTGCCGATTTACCTCAACGCACTGCGCGGGCAAGGGGTGCACTTGGTGACCGTCAACGACTACCTGGCCGCGCGTGACGCGGCTTGGATGGGGCGGATTTACGAGTTTTTAGGGCTGAGTGTGGGCGTCAACCTGCCGCAGCTTGATCGCGTCGGCAAGCAAGCGGCGTACGCGTGCGATATCACCTACGGCACGAACAATGAGTTCGGCTTTGATTATTTGCGCGACAACATGGTGTACGCTGCCAGCGAGCGCGTGCAGCGGCCATTGCACTACGCCATCGTGGACGAGGTTGATTCGATTCTGATCGACGAGGCGCGGACCCCGCTGATCATCAGCGGTCAGGCCGAAGACCACACCGCCACCTACGTCGCGGTGAATGCCGTGGTGCCGTCTTTGGTGCGACAAGAAGGCGAGGCCGACCCCAGGACGGGTGAGGGCGTGATTACCCCAGGCGACTTCACGGTAGACGAAAAAACGCGTCAGGTGTACCTCACCGAGCAGGGTCACGAGCGCGCCGAGCAGGTGTTGTCGCAGGCGGGGTTGCTGCCACCGGGCGAGTCGCTGTACGACGCCAGCCACGTGACACTCATGCACCATGTGTTGGCGGCGTTACGCGCGCATCATTTGTATTTGCGCGACCAGCATTACGTTGTACAAGACGGCGAGGTGGTGATTGTCGATGAGTTCACCGGCCGCTTAATGGCGGGTCGACGCTGGAGCGATGGCTTGCACCAGGCGGTTGAGGCCAAAGAAGGGGTATCGATTCAGGCCGAGAACCAAACCATGGCCTCCATCACCTTCCAAAACTACTTTAGGTTGTACAACAAGCTGGGTGGCATGACCGGTACAGCCGATACCGAGGCCTACGAATTCCAACAAATTTACACGCTGGAGACGGTGGTGATTCCGCCCAACCGACCGAACCGACGCAAAGACGAGTTGGATCGCGTATACAAAACCACCCCCGAAAAATACCAAGCAGCGATTGACGACATCCGCGCTTGCCACGAACGGGGTCAGCCGGTGTTGGTGGGCACGTCTTCGATTGAGAATTCAGAAATCATCGCCCAGCTGCTGACCCAAGCCAAGCTACCGCACGAGGTGTTAAACGCCAAGCAGCATGCACGCGAGGCCGACATCATTGCCCAGGCCGGGCGCTTGGGCGCCATCACCATTGCCACCAACATGGCCGGTCGCGGCACCGACATTGTGCTGGGTGGCAATTTAGACAAATGGCTGGTGCAAGCCGGCATCGACCCGGTCAACCCCCAAGCCAGCGACAGCGCCAAACGCGACGAGCTTAAGGCAGCCTGGGACCAAGAACACCAGCAAGTGGTTGAGTTGGGTGGCTTGCGCATCATTGCCACCGAGCGTCATGAATCGCGCCGTATCGACAACCAATTGCGTGGTCGATCCGGACGTCAGGGTGACCCAGGGTCGTCGCGTTTTTACTTGAGCCTCGACGACCCGTTGATGCGGATCTTCGCTGGCGAACGTGTGCGGGCCATCATGGACAGGCTCAAAATGCCTGAGGGTGAGGCGATTGAGGCCGGTATGGTGACGCGCAGCATAGAAAGTGCGCAGCGCAAAGTGGAGGCGCGCAACTTCGACATTCGTAAGCAGTTGTTGGAGTACGACGACGTCTCCAATGACCAGCGCCAAGTGATTTATGCGCAGCGCAACGACATACTCGAGGCCAGCACGTTGCGCGAACAAGTCGATGCCCTGCGCCACGGCAGCGTACGCGCCATGGTGGAGTCGCACGTGCCACCCGACAGCGTTGAGGAGCAATGGGATCTACCGGCCTTGGCCCAGGCCCTGCAGGGTGAATGGGGCGTGACCATGGACCTCGAAGCCCGTGTGGCGCAAGCCAATGAAATGGACGCCGAGGAGGTGTTAACCCTTGTCACCGAGGCGGTGGACCAGCGCTTTGCCGATAAGTTGCAACATATTGGCGAGGAGAATTTTTCGCAATTCGAGCGCATGGTGTTGTTACAGGTGCTCGACACCCATTGGCGCGAGCACCTCAGCGCCTTGGACCACCTGCGCCAGGGCATTCACCTACGAGGCTACGCCCAAAAGCAACCCAAGCAGGAGTACAAGCGCGAGGCGTTTGAGTTGTTTGGACGTATGCTTGATCAAGTGCGCGACGAGGTTACGCGGATTTTGCTCACGGTCCACATTGCCGAGCCCGAGCAGGCCACCGAGGCTGCGCAAGCCATGGAGGCTCAGGGTCAAGCCATGCAGCAAAGCACCGCTGCAGGCCCCACCGACAGCACAGAGGTCGCGGCGCAGCCGCAAGCCACGGCAGGTTGGACCATGCAGCAAGAAATGCCGCGTGTTGGACGCAACCAACCTTGCCCCTGTGGCAGCGGCAAAAAGTACAAGCACTGCCATGGTGCGCTTAGCTAGGAGCACGGCGCCATGGCTGTGAATCTGCCGCCCCCCACCGCCGAGGCTTTGCAGCCGGTGGTTGGCGTTGAACTGGCTGCGGTGGCGGCCGGCATACGCAAAGCGGGCCGTGACGATTTGGTGCTGATCCGTTTAAGTGAGGGCAGCTTGGTTGACGCCGCCTTTACCCAAAACCGTTTTTGTGCCGCACCGGTGCAAATCGCACGTGCCCACATGGCCGCAGGCGCGGCGGTGCGCGCGCTGGTGATCAACACCGGCAACGCCAACGCCGGCACCGGTCAGACCGGGCTTGAACACGCTCAGCGCATGGCGCAAGCGGCCGCGCAGGTGCTTGGCTTGGCGGCCGAGCAGGTGCTGCCCTTCTCAACCGGGGTGATTCTTGAGCCGCTGCCCATTGAACGCATAGAGGCCGCGTTGCCGGCGGCCGTGCCCTTGCTTCAGCCCGATGCATGGTTGCCCGCCGCGCGCGGCATCATGACCACCGACACCCAACCCAAGGGCTACAGCCAAAGCCTGACGCTGCAGGGCCAGCGCGTCACAGTCACGGGCATCGCCAAGGGCTCGGGCATGATACGTCCCAACATGGCCACCATGCTCGGTTA
>RFXW01000075.1 GCA_009921245.1 Candidatus Fonsibacter lacus
CATGGGTTTGCACGCGTTGGTCAAACACCGCGCGGCCATTGGTGTGGCCGTCGCGCTCGGCCATGGTTTGGCCCAGTGCGTCCCACATGGGGGTGTAGATGAAACCGGGGCATACCGCGTTGGCGGTGATGCCTTGGGGTGCAAGCTCGCGCGCAATGACTTTGGTAAGCGAGATCAGCGCGGCCTTAGAGACGCTGTATGCGGGCATATAGGGCGCAGAGATCACGCCGGTGATGGACGACACGTTGACCACCCGCCCCGCGTTAGATGCAAGCAGCGCCTGGCGTGTGGCGGCGCACACATGAACCGCACCCATGAGGTTGATGTTGAGTGTGCGTTGCCAGTCTTCGGGGCTGCAGTCGGTGAATGGCATGCCGGGTGCGCTGGCCACGCCGGCGCAGTTGACCACGATGTCTATTTGGCCCCAAGCGCTTAGCACTTGATGCACCGCTTGCTGCACCACGGCGTTGTTGGCCACGTCGCACGCCACAGCCATGGCGTGCGGCATGGCGGCAGCGGTTTGCGCGCAGGCCTCTTGGTTGATGTCAAGCGCAGCCACGCGAGCGCCCAAGGCGCCAAGCGCATGCGCAATGGCTTGCCCCAGACCCGCGCCCGCGCCGGTGACCAAGGCCACGCGGTGGTTAAGCGGTACAACGTTGGTTAGGCTGGTGGTGGTCATGCTGCCATTAGAAAAAGATGCCCAGATTTTTTTGGGTCACCACGTTTTGGTCTAGCACGATATCGCGCTGGCAAATCAGCCAACTGTTGTGTTGTGGTCGCAGCGTATCGTGGCGCACGCCACTGAATATTTCGGCGTCGTACTCCAGGTGTGAGCGGTAGATCAAAAAGTTGCTGCGTACTTGCAGTGTGCCGTTGGGTTCAGCAGCCAGCACCTCAACGTTGCTCACCAGGTGGCGGGTACGTGAACGCGGGGTTTCGGCCCACGCCATGCCAGTGGACAAGCGTTTAACGCGGTTGGTTAGGCTGGTTTTGTTGTCATCAAAGTGCGCCACTTGGCCGAATGCAGACACCGATTTATCGATGTCGCGGCCGATGCGGTTGGTAATGGTGGGCATCCAGTAGCGCAAGTCGTCACTGAACAAATCAAGCCAGGCGTCCAGTGCGTGGTCATCCAGCAGTCGTGCCTCGGCCGTTAAAAAAGCCTGCACACGAAACCATAGGTTGATGTCGTCGGAGGGTGCAGCGGCGCTCATGCAGGTGCCCCTTGGCTGGCAGCACCCACCGTGGGTACCTGTGGCGCTGTGGTGTCGTCCATGAGCTTGGCCCAATGGGTGTAAAAGCTGCGTTGGTTGATTTCGGACTGAAACTTGCCCAGTCGCCCGCGGATGTCGGGGTGAATGGCGCGTGGGTCGTTGATTTCGTCGCCCAAACCCATTTCAAGGTTTTGCGGGTACTGGCGCGCCACATAGCCTTCGCTTGAGCTGTGACATTGCACCCAGTTGTCGACATCGTCGGCCTCCCAGGTGCCGCTGGTGCCGTGGCGCTGCACCATGTGCAAGGCTTTTTCGCGTTTGTAGTCGTCGGGGGCGGCTTTGTCTACAAAGCACCAGCCCCAGGCCTCGGTTAGTTTGGGCCCTTTGGGGTGCCACACGCGTATGGCGCTGCCTTGCCACAGCAGCGAGACATTGGGAAAAATAGACGCGTGCATGGGCGAAAAGTGCAAGCCGCGCAGGTCACCCAAGCGGGTAATGGATTCTTCAAGCCGAGATTTTTCGTATTCAAGAAATTCCGGCAGGGCCATTTCAAACACCTGCTCGCGGTTTTCGGCCCAGCGCGTGCCAAAGCCATGCCCGCCACCTGGGCAAACCTGAAAGCCTTCGTAGCCGTAGCCACTTTTGCGCCGTGGCATGCCCTCAAAGCCTGATACCCAAGCCGACTTGTGGCTTACCGGGCCGTGGTAACTGTCGCCAATAAAGTTGTCGACGGGGAATTTCCAGTTGGTGTGTACCAACCATTTGTGCGTGCCTGGCAAAAACTCAATGCCGCCTTCGCGGCGGTCGAGAATCATGTCGAGGTACCACGCCATGTCGCCCAGGTAGTCCGACAAACTCGGGGCGTTGGCGTCAAAGGTGGCAAAGATTAAGCCTTTGTATTGGTCAATCTTGGCCACAGGCACCAAGCCATGGGCTTGCAGGTCGAGTTTTTCGAGATAAATTTCTTTGTAGCCCGGCACGTTGGTGAGCGCGCCGTTGCTGCCAAACGTCCAGCCATGAAATGGGCAGCTGAAGCTGCGCGCGTTACCCGAGTCGGCGCGGCAGACGCGGTTGCCACGGTGTCGGCACATGTTTAAAAAGCAGCCAATGCTGCCGTTGGGCTGGCGGGTCACAATCACTGAGTCGCGCCCCATGTAGGTGGTAAAAAAATCGTTGGTTTTGGGCAGCATCGATTCGTGCCCCAGCAGCAGCCAGCAGCGCGCAAAGATGCGCTCGAGCTCGAGTTCAAATATTTCTGGGTCTGAAAAGATACGGCGGTCCAGACTGCCTTTGTTAAGGTCTAGAAAATGTTCAAAGTGGGAGCGCATGGGAGGCTTTCGGGTTAGAGGTTGCGTTAAAGGTCTAGCACCAATCGCGCGCCTTTGGCGCGCGAGACGCACAGCATCATGGTTTGGTTGGCGGCTTTTTCTTCGTTGCTTAATAGGGTGTCGCGGTGATCGACTTCGCCGCTTATCACGTCGCACTCGCAGGTGCCGCACACCCCCTCGCGGCACACCGAGGGCACAATCACGTCGGCTTCTTCTAAAGCGTCCAGCGCGCTTTGCCCGGCGGCCACATGCACAACCTTGCCGGAGCGGCTGAGTTCGATTTCAAAGCTTTGGTTGTTTTGGCCGTGGCTTGACGTTGGGTCCGCTTGAAAAAATTCAAAGTGCAGCGCTGAGGCGGGGTGACCCATGGCCTGGGCGGCATCGCGCACCGCTTGCATCATGGGGGCGGGGCCGCAGCAGTAAACCTGGGCGTCGGCTGGCAGGTTGCGCAAGGCTTGCGCCACGTTGAATACTTGGCCGTTGTGCTCGTTATCAAAATGCAGTTGCACCGGTTGGGCGCCGTTGGGCAGTTCGTCTAGGTAGGCTGCATGGGCTCGGCTTTGGCAAGCGTAGCTGAGTACCCACGGCTGGCCGCGTGCGTTGCATTCGCGGGCCATGGCCAGCAGTGGTGTGATGCCTATGCCGCCCGCTACCAGCCATGTTGGCGCTGCCTCGGGTTGCAGGGCAAAGTGGTTCGCGGGTGCGCTGGCTTGTAGCTGGCTGCCGGGCACAAGGTGTTCGTGAATGTAAGCCGAGCCGCCTTGGCTGTCGGGCGCAAGGGCCACGGCCAGTGTGTACCGATCAACGGGCTGGCCTTGGCTTGGGTTAACCAATGAATAGGCGCGTGTGATGCCGTTGGGCAAGCGCAGGTTAAGGTGGGCGCCGGCCCAAAACCCTGGCAGCGTTGCCCCACTGGGGTGCGCCAGCGTGAGCTCAATGATGTGCGTGGCCAACACGCGCCGCTGGCTTACCACCAGTTCCAAAAAGTCCATGGTTCAGACCGCCTCGGGGTTAGAGGGTGTGACATGTACGGTAGCCCCTTACCCTTTGGCCAGTCAAGCAAACATTGACCACGCGTGATGCCAAAAAGTTATATAGTGTCGGCGGTTGGTGTGGTTGGTTTTACCCTGAAACATGCTTTGAAATTAAGTCAAATCCAAGCGCTTATTGCGGTGGCCGACACCGGCAGCATTCGCGCGGCGGCGCGCCGTGTGGGTTTGACTCAGCCGGGCTTAAGCAAGTCGCTGCGGGCACTGGAAGAAGAGCTGGGCGTTACCTTGGTGCACCGCACCTCCAGCGGAGTCAGCTTAACGCCGTTTGGTTTGGCCACACTGAAGCGCGGCCGAGGCATCAGCCAAGAGCTGGATCGACTGCGTAGCGAGGTGCAGCAAATGCGCGGGCGCCTTGAAGGGCAGATCAGTGTGGCGGTATCGCCCAACCCGGCGCTGTTGTTGCTGCCCAAGGTGTTGCATCGTTTTCACCAAGCCTACCCCTCGGTGCAGGTGCAGGTGCGTGAGGCGGTGTACCCCGACACCTTGCGTTTGCTGCGCGAGGGATTGGTTGACCTTGCCCTGGGCGCGCACCCGCCACCGACCGAGGTAAAGCAAACTGAATTTATGGTGCAGCCGCTTTACGCCAATCGCTTGGTGGTGTGTGGGCGACGCGGGCACCCGCTTTCGGGCTGCGCCACTTTGGCCGAATTGCTGCACAGCCCCTGGGTGCTGCATGGCCCAGAGGACGGGCCGGGTTCGATGTTTGCCCCAACCTTTCGCGCACGCGGGTTGGAGCCGCCACGGGCGTGGACGATTTCGCATTCGCTGGTGACCACGTTGGGACTGATTGAAAGCAGCGATTCGTTGTCGTTGTTGCCGCAGCGCTTGGTGGAGCACGACACCATGGCGGCGCGCTTGACCGCGCTACCCTTAACCGATTTGGATGCACTGGCCGAAGTGATGCTGGTGGTGCGCGCCGGGCAGTCGGCCACACCCATGGCGCAAAAATTAATTGATATGCTGCGCCGCACGCCAGCTTAGCGCGGCGCGGATGCATGAACACAACGAGTCACAACCTAGGAGACACGCCATGAACCACATGACACAAGAATTAACCATTCGCCAATTGGTAGAGAACTGGGCGGTGTGGCGCGACGCCGGCGACTGGGAGCGTTTTCGCACCGTGTGGCACGACGACGGCATGATGATGGCAACCTGGTTTCAGGGGCCGTTTGACGACTTTATTCGCGTCACCATTGAAGGCTGGGAGCGCGGCGTGAGCATTTTGCATTTTTTGGGTGGCTCATCGATTGATGTCAACGCCCACCGCGCCATTGCCCAAACCAAAATGACCATTTCACAGCGTGGCCCGGTGCACGATGTGCTTTGCGATGTGGTGTGTACCGGTCGTTTTTATGATTTTTTTGAGCAGCGCGAAGGGCGCTGGGGCTTGGTGCACCGCCAACCGATTTACGAAAAAGATCGCATCGACCCGGTTGACCCCGCGGCCAATCTGCGCCTAGACGCCGAGCGCTTGGCCACGCTGCCCGAGGGCTACCGACACTTGGCCTATATCCAAACCGGCATTGGTTACAAAGTAAAAATGGACATGCCGCAATTGCGCGGTGCCGAGGTGGAGCAGTTGTACGCCCGCGGCAAGGCGTGGCTTGCCGGCGAGCCTCTGCAGCGCTAGCTCAGCACCTTGCGAATGCGCTCCAGGGCGCGTTCAATGTTTTGCGCGCTGTTGGCGTAAGAAAAGCGCACATAACCCTCACCCCAGGCGCCAAAACTGGTGCCGGCAATGGTGGCAACGTGGGCTTGATTTAAAAACAAATCTTGCGCTTGCTTGGCGTTTAGCCCTGTGCCTTCGATGTTGGGAAACGCATAAAACGCGCCGGCGGCGTCGGCGCAACGCACCCCTGGTAAGGCATTGAGGGCTTGCACAATAAGGGTGCGGCGTTGATCAAACGCGGTCATCATGTTGGCCACGGCGTCTTGCGGGCCTTGCAGCGCGGCCAACCCGGCGTATTGCGCCGAGGCATTGACGCACGAGTGATCGTTGATGCACAAACGCGTGACGTGCGGCACCAAGTCTTTGGGCCATACGGCGTAGCCCAAACGCCAGCCGGTCATGGCGTAGGTTTTGCTCCAGCCGTCGAGCATGATCAGGCGCTCGCGAATCGACGGGTAGTTGAGCAACGACACATGCTCGCGCCCCTCGTAAAGCATTTGGCTGTAGATTTCATCGGACAGCAGCGCCACGTGCGGGTGCGCGGCCAGACCTTGCACCAGCTTGTCGATTTCTTGTTTGGGGGTCACACCGCCGGTGGGATTGGCCGGGCTGTTGATGATGATCAACCGCGTGGCAGGTGTGATTTGCGCCAACACCGTGTCGGCGTCAAAGGCAAAACCGTTGTCTTCGCGCAAGGCAATGGGCACCGGCGTGGCGCCACTGTATTTAATGACCGATTCGTAGATCGGAAAGCCTGGGTTGGGGTACATGATTTCGGCGCCGGGTTCGCCAAACATCAACACCGCAAAAAACATGGTGGGTTTGCCGCCCGGAACCACCACCACGCAATCGGGGTCGACACTGGCGCCGTGGCGGCGCTGCAAATCAGCCGCTACCGCCTCGCGCAGTGCGGGGATACCGTTGGCGGGGGTGTAGCCATGGTGCCCGTCGCGCAGCGCGGCAATGCCTGCTTGCACCACATGCTCGGGGGTTTGAAAATCGGGCTGGCCAATGCCTAGGTTAATGATGTCGTGCCCTTGGGCACCAAGGGCCTGGGCTTTGGCCAATACCTCAAAGGCGGACTCGGTGCCCAGTCTTGACAGAGAAGCGGCGGTTTGCAGCATGATGGGAGGGGCGGTGATGGGGGTCAAAAACGATATTTAACCATTACCCAACAGGGCGGCAACATTATTTATGATGCGCCCATGGGCCACGATCATTCACACCACGAGCACGACGCCTTTAGCCACCTAGACGACATGGACGTGCGCGTGCGCGCCTTGCAAACGCTGCTGACGCAAAAGGGCTATGTGGACCCTGCGGCGCTGGATGCGATTGTGGAAACCTACGAACACGAGGTGGGCCCGCACAACGGGGCGCGGGTGGTGGCGCGCGCCTGGACCGACGCCAGTTACCGCGAATGGTTGCTGCAAGACGCCACGGCAGCGGTGGCGGACATGGGTTACAGCGGGCGCCAAGGCGAGCACTTGGTGGCGGTGGCCAACACCCCCACCGAGCACCACATGGTGGTGTGCACACTGTGCAGCTGCTACCCCTGGCCGGTGCTGGGGTTGCCCCCGGTGTGGTACAAAAGTGCGGCGTACCGCAGCCGCACGGTGCGCGAGCCGCGGGCGGTGTTGGCCGACTTTGGCGTGTCGCTGGCGCCCGAGGTGGCGGTAAAAGTGTGGGATTCAACCGCCGAGATGCGTTATTTGGTGTTGCCCATGCAGCCCCCAGGCACCCAAGGTTGGTCGGCCGAGGCCTTGGCCCCACTGGTAACCCGCGACAGCATGATCGGCACCGGCTTGCCCACCGCGCCATGAACGGTGTGCACGACATGGGCGGTATGCACGGCTTTGGCGCGGTGCAGCCTGAGGTTGATGAGCCGGTGTTTCATGCGGCATGGGAGCGGCAAGCGCTGGCGTTGACGCTGGCCATGGGTGCCACCGGTCAGTGGAATCTTGACCAAACCCGGCGCGCCCGAGAAAGCCTGCCTGCCGCCGCTTACCTTGGCAGCAGTTACTACAGCATTTGGCTGCAAGCGCTGCAGCGCCTGATGCTTGCGCGCGGGCTGGTAACGGCCGACGAGTTAACCACAGGGACCATGCAAACCCCGGCGCAGCCAGGCATTAAGCCGATCGCCGCGGCCAACGTGCGCCCGGCGCTGGCGCGTGGCAGCCCCACCGAGCGCACGCCCACACAGCCGGCGCGCTTTGGCCCCGGGCAACGGGTGCTGGCGCGGGTGATGCACCCCGCTGGCCATACCCGCTTGCCGGCTTATGTGCGCGGCAAGCAAGGCGTGATCGAACGCGTGCACGGCGTGCATGTGTTTCCAGACCAGCACGCCCAAGCCGATGCCCAAGAGGCGCCGCAATGGCTGTACAGCGTGCGTTTTGACGCGCAACAGCTGTGGGGCAGCGACGCCGAGCCCCACAGCCATGTGTGCGTGGATGCGTGGGAAAGCTACCTGGAGCCGGCATGAGTACGGCGCGGCAAACGCTTGCACAAATTGCTGCTCAATGCGGGCAAGGTTTGCCCATGCCGCCTGCGGCCGAAAACGACGCGGTGTTTGCCCAACCGTGGCAAGCGCAGGCGTTTGCGTTAACCGTTAACTTGCATCAGCGGGGCCTGTTTACCTGGCCGGAATGGGCGCAGGCGTTGAGCCAAGCGATTGCCCACGCGCAGGCGCGTGGTGACACCGACGACGGCCACACCTACTACGTGCACTGGGTGGATGCGTTGCAAGCCATGGTGCAGCGCAAAGGCTTGGGGCAAACCTCTGAGTGGCAAGCGCTGGAGCAGGCATGGACACGGGCGGCAGCGCGCACGCCGCATGGTCAGCCGATTGAGTTGTTGCCCCAAGACTTGCCCCCAATCTAACGCCCAAGCCATGCCCCAAGCAAGCCCCGGCCAGCGGCGTTAGGCTTTGAGCCACGCCGCCACTTGGCGCAGGCGTTGGGCGGGGTCGGCTTCCATCATCATGGCCACGGCGGTGGCGCTGGGCAGTGGCAACGCCTCGATCAAGCGGTTGGCCACCCACCCGCACTCGTCCAGCCGATACGGCGCGTACATCGCCAGTTGCGCCAGCGCACCACGCAGCTGCGCGTCTCGAATGGCGCTGCCCAAGCGGTTGGCGGCTTCTTGCAAATCGGGCTCAATCGCCACCACCTCGTCGTTGGCCACTTGGCGTACCGTGCCTTGCCACACCCCGAAACGGCCAGGCTCGTAGTCGTCCAGCCAAAAGCGTTGCTGCCCTTGGCACTCAATGTGCAACAAGCTGGGCTGCGCCGCTTCAATGGCGCGAACCTGCACGCTGCAGCCAGCCACGTGCAACTTGGGGGTTTCGCCTGGCTTAAGTACCTCGCTGCCTTCGGCCAACCACACCACGCCAAACGGGGTGTGGTCGCGGTGGCAGCGCTTGATTAAATCCAGGTAGCGCACCTCAAAAATGTTAAGTCGCAGCATGCCATCGGGCAGCACGCCGCGCGCCAATGGAAACAGGGGCAGCGTGGTCACTTGCGAGCCAAAGCCTCGGCGGCGTGCACCAGCGTGACCATGGTTTGATTGACAGGGGTGGCGATTCCGTGGCGCGCCCCGCGCTGCAGGATTTCGCCGTTGATGAAATCGATTTCGGTGGCCTTGCCTAGGTTGAGGTCTTGCGCGGTGCTTGAGCGCTGGTGCGCCATGCCTTGCGCCAGTCCCAGCACCGAATCCCATAGGTCGGGTGACAGTGCAACGCCCTCGGCGTGGGCCACGGCCAAGCATTCGTCGAACAGCGCGCGCATGACGTGCGG
>RFXW01000076.1 GCA_009921245.1 Candidatus Fonsibacter lacus
CGATGTGGTGGTGGTGGGCGGCGGCGGTGCTGGGCTGGCCTCGGCCATTGAGGCCGCCGAACGAGGGGCCAAGGTCGTGTTGTTAGAGAAAAATGCCAGTTTGGGTGGCTCCACCGCGTGGTCGGTGGGCTCGGTTACAGCCAGCCAAACCCCCCACCAACAACGAGCCGGCATTCAAGACGACCCCGTGGCGCATTGGGAAGATATGCCCGGGTTCGCCGGGGATTTGGCCAGTCGAGACAACGATGACCTGCGCCGTGTGCTGTGCGACGCGATGCCAGCCACCTTTGCTTGGTTGTTAAATTCGGGCATACGCTTCATGGGGCCCATGCCTGAGCCGCCGCATCGTGTTGCACGCATGCACAATGTGCTGCCCAACTCACGCGCCTTCATCTATCACCTAAGCAAGCGCGCCCAACGGGCCGGGGTACAGGTGGTCACGCGTTGTGAGGTCCAGTCGTTGATCACCGACCCACAAGGGCAAGTCGTTGGCGTACAAGCTAGGCACCAGGGTGCCGAACGCCGCTGGATGGCCAAAGGGGGCGTGATTTTGGCCGCGGGCGACTTCACCGCGGCGACCGATTTAAAAGCGCAACACATGGGCGAGGCGGCGGCTGCCATAGAGGCCGTCAACACCACGGCCACCGGCGATGGACAGCGTATGGCTACCCAACTGGGAGCCCAAGTGATCAACGGCGACTTGGCGCTGGGGCCCGAGATTCGGTTTATGCCCCCGGAACGCGGGCATTGGATGTTGCACCTGCCGCCGTGGCGATGGCTGGCCAGCACCATGGCTTGGGCGCTCAAGCACGCGCCTTCGGCGTGGCTCAGACCCGTGATGATGAAGTTTTTAACCACCGCCTTGGCGCCATCACCCGAGCTTTTTACGCAAGGCGCGGTGTTGGTGAATCAACTGGGCGAGCTGGTGCCTACCAACGCAAACCAAGCGGCATGGCAACTGCCCAAGCAACCCAACAAGGTCGGCTACATTGTGCTGGATCAGGCGCTGGCTGAGCGTTTTTCGTTGTGGCCGCACTTTGTATCAACCGCCCCTGGTGTGGCCTACGCCTACCTGCCTGACTATCAGCGCAACCGCCCCGATGTGTGCCACACCGCACCCAATGTGGATGCCCTTGCCAAGATGCTCCGTATGCCCGGCCACACGCTGCGCGCGGCGCTTGGCGCCACCCCCTTATCGGCCCACTTAAACCAAAACATGGTGGCGCTTGGCCCGGTGCGCGCGGTGTTTGTTCACAACGAAGGCGGCCTGCGGGTAGACGAACAACATCGGGTGCTGACTGCCGATGGACAGGCAATTGTTGGGCTTTACGCGGCCGGCTCAACCGGCCAAGGTGGCCTTTTGTTAAAGGGGCATGGGCATCACTTGGCGTGGGCCTTTACCTCGGGGCGACGGGCCGGGCAATACGCCGCCGAACGCGCAACCCAGACCAGTTAAGGCAGGGTGGCGCGGCGCAACGCGTGCGCGCACAGCGCCACTGCCGTATCGGCCTCATCCAATACCTTGCCCATGGGTACAAAACCGTGCACTTGCCGCTCAAAACACACGTACTGGCATGGCGTACCCGCGGCCGATAACGCGTCAGCGTAGGCCCGTCCCTCATCGCACAACGGGTCAAAGCCTGCGGTCATCACCAACGCCGGCGGCAAATTGGCATGGCTGGCGTGCAACAACGGCGACGCGCGCCAGTCATTTACCTGCTCTGGGCTTGATAAGTAGTGCCCAACAAAATACGCCAGTGAGTCCTGCGTAAGCAAATAGCCCTGACCGCAACGCTGGTGCGAGGGTGACGCCCCCCGCATGTCGGTGGCGGGATAAATCAGCAATTGAAAACAGGGCGCTGGCTTGTTGGCGTCGCGTCGTGCCAAACACACCACAGCCGCCAAATTGCCTCCGGCGCTGTCGCCACCCACAGCAATGTAATCGGGGTGGATGTTGAGCTCGGCGGCGTGGTTAAACACCCAGTCCACCGCAGCGTTGGCGTCGTCCACCGCCGCAGGAAACACCGCCTCAGGTGCCAAACGGTAGTCCACTGCAATCACGGTGTAGCCTGACAGCCTGGCCAAATCACGGCACAGCACATCGTGGGTTTCCAAATCCCCAATCACCCAGCCGCCCCCATGAAAATAAACCAGGGCTGGGGCGGGCACATCGGGGTCGGTATCGCGGTAGCAGCGCATCGCCATCGCACCGCCCGGGCCAACACAAGACAGCTCACGCACCTCTTGCAGCGGCGCTGGAATACGTTGTGTGGCAAAGCGGCGCTGCACGTAGGCCTGTCGAGCTTGCTCGGGCGGCAGGGTATGGGTGGCAGGGATACCCAAGGCTTCAAGTTTGGCTATCAACGCTTGGGCCTGAGGGTCCAGGGCAGGGGGCGTGGTGTAGGGCGTCATGCGAGGCATGTTGCCACAACACCCATCACACGGGCGAGCTGGGTGGCACCAAACGGGCAAGCTGATCGAGTGCCCATGCCGCGGCGGCCAAGCCAAACGCGCCGGTGACCGCCGCACTCGATCCGTAACCATGACAACCCAATGCCGCCCCCGGCGCGTCGCTTGGCCCAGGCGCATGCATGACTGGCTCCGGGCTGTATACGCAAGGCAAGCCCAAAGGGCGGGCCCGCTTACCCGGCGCTGGGCCGGCTGTGCCCAGGGTGCGGCGCAGGCGGGCACGCAAGTTGGCCAGCAATGGGTCATGCGTGGTGTGCGCCAAATCGGCGATTTGCACATTGTGCGCAAGGCGTTTGCCGCCCGCCGCGCCGACGCACAGCAAAGCGCACCCCGTGGCTTGAGCCCAGCTTGCCATCGCCAGTTTGGCGGGCAAGTGGTCGCAGGCATCCACCACCACGGTGCGGCTGTTCACCCATTGCGCAGCCACCGCCGGCCAATGCTCAGGGGTGACCTCGGCGTCAACCGCGTCGACCTTGGCACCAGGAGCAAAACGCATGACACGTTGGCGCATGGCGTCAACCTTGGCCATGCCCAAGGTGTCGTCTGTGGCGTGAATTTGCCGATTCATGTTGGACTCGGCCACGTGATCTGGATCGATCAAGGTTAATTGCCCAACCGCGCTGCGCGCCAGCGCTTCGGCCACCCAGCTTCCCACGCCGCCCACGCCCACCACCAGCACGTGCCCCGTGGCGATGGCCTGTGCTCCGGCCGGGCCGTACAGCCTGGATACCCCGCCAAACCGACGGGCGGTATCCACCTGAACTTCAGTCATCACGCATCAACAGGGCCATTTGAAACCGCAGGCCCGCAACCGCACCCAACCCAATGCCCAGCACCGCCAGCACAGACGATACGCTGAGCGTGGACAACCCCGACAAACCTTGCCCAACCGTGCAACCCAGGGCCAATACGCCGCCAACGCCCATGAGCACGGCGCCTCCCACATGCAGGCCGGTATCCCGGGCGCCTTGAAAGCCCTCCCACCGAAAACGCTTGCTGGTTAGGGCCGACACGCAAGCGCCTAGCACCACGCCCAGCACTGAAACAATGCCGGTGTTGAGCACATTGGATGCGTCGCTGTAGAGCATGAGCCAATGCAAGGTGTAGGCCATGGGCGCTGTGAAAGAAAACGATTCCGGCCGCCCGCCCGCCGAAGCCAGGTAGGCCGGCTCCAGGGTTTCCGGATGTTCGGGCGTGTAACCCAGGGTGCCAGTAACCCACCACATGGCCACCACCAACAGCCCGATCACCACCCCGGCAACGATCGCGTCGGGTGACTGTCGAAAATGGGCGTCACGCCAAACCCAAAACAACAACAGCAGGGCCACCAAGGTAGCCAGCAGCATACCGCCCGGGCCAGCCTGAGTCAGCCCCATGTCCACCAGCCAATCAGCGGGCCTGGCCGAGGGCAGGGTAATGGCCACTTGATCCACTGTGGCCGTACGCCAAACCCCCGTGATACCCCGCATCGTGGCGTACGCGGCGATACCCATCACCACAAAAACCACCAACGACTTCAGGTTGCCTTCGCCAATGCGCACCAAGGTTTTGCTGCCGCACCCCGAGGCCAGCACCATGCCAAAACCAAACATGGCGCCGCCCAACACAAGCGACAACCACGCCACCCGCCCCCCGGCGTACAAGGTGTCTTCGGCTCGAACCGCGCCCCACCACACCAACGCGTGAAAGCCCAGCATGGCCAACGCCACCGCCAACACCCACGAGCGCATACGCGACCAATCACCCATGTTGACCACGTCGCTGATGGCGCCCATGGTGCAAAAGTGTGTGCGTTGCGCAGTGAATCCAAAAAGGGTGGCAAGTGCGAAAACACTGGCCAAAACCCAGAAGGTTAGTTGAGAGAGGTCGGCGGCTGGCATAACCACAAATTGTATCGTTGCGCTGACCGTTTTATGTCTTACCAATGGATTGCCCAACCGTTGCACAATGCCGTCATGGGACGCAAAAGTTGGTTGTTGCGCGCGGTATGGATGGTGCCCTTGGCCCTGACCGTTTTACTGGGTTTGGTGGTGCTGGCAGCGGCCTGGCTCAGCCGCGCGCCATTAAGCGGCACGCACACGCTGCCGGGCGCGCAAGCTCCAGTGAAAGTGGTGTTTGACGAGGCCGATGTCCCGCACATTCAAGCCGGCAACGAAGCCGACGCTTGGCGCGCCATGGGCTGGCTACACGCCGCGGAGCGGCCATGGCAAATGGCGTTTCAACGCCGGGTGGTGCGCGGCGAATTGTCCGCGCTGCTGGGCCCAGCCACGCTGGACGCAGACAAACTGCTACGGACACTGGGGATTGCGCGCGCGGCCAAGCGCCAGTTGGCCCAACTCAACCCCGCCAGCCAAACGGCCCTGCAGGCGTATGCCGACGGCGTGAACGCCTATTTTGCGCGGCCCGAAGGCTGGCTGGGACCGGAGTTTTGGCTATTGGGCGAGCGGCCGCAGGCATTGGCGGCTCAGGGCGATTTTTGGCAACCCAGCGACAGCGTGGGTTGGGCGCTCATGATGGCACTGGATTTGGGGGGCAATTGGAGCCATGAATTGGCTCGCATGACGGCCGCAAGCAAACTCAGCACGCGTGAAATTTGGCAACTCATGCCACCGTACCCTGGCGATGCACCCGCCACCCGCGCTGACTTTGCGCAGTGGTACGACGGGCTGGGGGTATTTGACAGACGCGCCGCCATGGCCCAAAACAGCCCAGCACCGGCAGACCATTGGCGCGGTGCCGTGGCGCAAGCCGTTACCGACTGGGTCCAATCGTTGGGCCAGCAAAGCGGGTTAGGCTCAAACAATTGGGCCTTATCTGGCAGCCGCACAGAAAGCGGTAGACCCTTGCTGGCCAATGACCCGCATTTGTCCCTGGGGGCACCGGCGCTGTGGTACGTGGCGCACGTGCAGGGCGGGGCGGTCAACGCCGTTGGCGCCACCTTGCCGGGCCTGCCGTTTGTGGTGCTGGGCCGCACGGCCACCGCCGCATGGGGCTTTACCAACACCAACCCCGACGTTCAAGACCTTTACCTTGAGCAACTCAACCCGTTCAACGGCAACCAATACCGCATACCCAGTGCCAACGGGCAGTTGCAATGGCAATCGTTTACCGTGCGACGCGAGCGCATTGAAATCAAAGGCCAAGACGCCGTGATTTTGGCGGTGCGCGAGAGCCGGCATGGCCCCGTCATCAGCGATGTCGACAAGGCGTTTGACGCCATGCCACTGGACAAAACCCGCTTTGCCGTGGCGCTGCGCTGGGCGGCGCTGGATGAAGACAACACCACCATCGATGCCGGCTTTGCCGTCAACCGCGCGCACTCGGTGGATGACCTCATTCAGGCCTACGCCAGTTATCACTCGCCCATGCAAAACGTGGTCATGGCCGACGCCGCGGGGCGCATTGCCTACCGAGCGGTGGGCCGGGCGCCGATACGCCGCAGCAACAACGACTTAATGGGCGTGGCCCCAGCCCCGGGGTGGGACCCCCGCTACGACTGGGCGGGCTGGCTCAAGCCCAGCCAACTGCCGAGCGACGATGGCGACAAAGGCTGGGTGGGTACCGCCAACCAAAGGGTGACGGCAAAAGCCGACGCCCCGTTTTTAACGGCCGATTGGTCGCAACCCTGGCGCATGCAGCGTATTGGCCAGCTGATTGGGCTTACCCCGCTGCATACCATGCAAAGCATGCAGGCCATGCAGCGCGACACTTTGTCGATGGAGGCCATGCAATGGCTGCCCCTGATGCTCAGCGCCGCCGGGCAGCACCCCCTCACCGAACCGGTTAAGACCTTATTGCGAGACTTCAAAGGCTCCATGGCCATGAACCAGCCCCAGCCACTGGTTTTGGCTGCTTGGCTGGACGAAGTCACCCGGCGCCTGTTAACCCCCAAGCTTGGCGACGAGCGCGTGGCGGTGCTGTACGGTAAACGAACCTTTCGTGAGGGGGTGCTTAACATACTGCGCGCAGACGATGCCAATTGGTGCGGGCAGGGCGGCTGCGTGGCCCTTGCTGGCGACGCCATGGACGCAGCGCTGACCCGTTTATCGGCCACCTACGGCAACGACCCCAGCCAATGGCGCTGGGGCCAAGCCCACCACGCCATCAGCGAACACCGCCCGTTTGGCGCGGTGGCTGCGCTACGTTGGCTGTTTAACCTAGAGGTTCAAAGCCCGGGCGGCCCACACACCATCAACGTGGGAACCTACGAGCCGAATCGACCCCACGCACCATTTGCCAGCCGAAAAGCCCCGTCTTACCGAGCGGTTTACGATTTGTCGGATCCCGAGCAGTCCGTTTTTATCTATTCAACGGGACAAAGTGGCAACGTATTTGAGCGCCGCTACCGTGACATGGCTGAGCAGTGGGCGGCGGGCCAGTACCGGCCGTTACGCATGGCGGTGGGACGCGTCACCCGGTCTTTGGTGATGGCGCCTGAGGAGGTTAGCCCCAGCCGCCCTGATTGATTAGGTCGGATTTCTATTATTTAACATAATATACATCGTAGAAAGTAATGTACAGACCTCTGGTAGGTCGCGCCCGTGAATAAAAACCTAACGGCTTTTGATGGTTTGGTTCGCACCCATGGCGCCATCAATATGTGTTTTTCTCTTTAATATCAATGTTTATATGGGAATATCTCACGTGCTTTCTAAGCATTCAGTGTGTATCGCGCATGCGATGAAACAGCGCGCGCACGTTGTTGCTGGTGTGCTCAGCCACCACCTCCAATGGCACTTGTTTAACTTCAACGTGTCGCACCCAGGCTGGGTTGTTGGGCTTGCCCCGGTGTGGCACAGGCGCCAAATACGGGCTGTCGGTCTCCACCAGCATACGTTCCAACGGCACCATGGCCACCACATTACGCAAATCGGCGGCGTTTTTAAAGGTAATGATCCCCGAGAAAGAAATATAAAACCCCATGGCCAAAGCCTGCTCGGCAAAGTCGGCACTTTCGGTAAAGCAGTGAAACACCCCACGCACCGGGTCTGATTGATCCAATCCCCCCTCTTGATGCAACAGCGCCAGCGTGTCTTGGGCGGCACTGCGGGTGTGCACCACCAACGGCAAGCCGCTTTGCCTGGCCGCTCGAATGTGTTGTACAAACCGGTCCCTTTGCCACTGCATGTCTGCCTCGGTGCGACCCTCCAGGCGGTAGTAATCCAAGCCGGTCTCGCCAATGGCCACCACGCGCTGGCGCTGCGCCAGTTCAACCAAGGTTTGGGTGTTGGGCTCGGTTACGCCCTCGTTGTCGGGGTGCACGCCCACGGTAGCCCACAAGTTAGGGTGCTGGTCCGCCAAGGCGTACACCGCGTTAAATTCTTCAAGCGTTGTGCAAATGCACACCGCCTCGTCCACGCTGTGTGCCGCCATGTCTTGCTGCACCTCGGCCATGCGCCCAGCAAAATCAGGAAAATTCAGGTGGCAGTGCGAGTCAATCAGCATGGCAGGTGGGGCAATGGGTGGCAAACAAACTAGGGCTTGGCCGCGCTGTGCAACGCGCGCTGGGCCATGGCAAGGTGGGCGTCAAGCATAAGGTTGGCCTGAAATGGGTGGCCGGCATGGCGCCGGTCGTCCACCAGCTGTTTGGCCCACTGTTGCAACGCCATGGCGCGCATGCCGGTGGGCCACTCGGCTTGCACAAAAAAACGCGGTGCGGCGCCCGACACCACGGCCAAGGCGTCGTGTGCCACTTTTTGCAACAGGTCAACCAATTCGGGGCCAGCAAAGCGCTCGACACCCCCGCCCTGCCCCTGCGCCAGCGCGCTGGGCAAACCCTGGCAGGTTTTGGCGTTAAGTCCAGCGGCAAGCAGCGCGGCGGCTTTTTCGGGCAATCCACCGGCAGCGTGCCAACAGGCCTCGTGGTCGGCGGCTGATGCCTTGGGGTGTTGCTGGGCCAGCCACTGTCGCACGCCTTGGGCATCAGGCCACGCCAAGGTCTGCAACTGGCAGCGGCTGCGCACCGTGGGTAAAACCGCCGTGAGTTGTTCAGTGGCCAGCACAAAACGCAGGTTGGGGGGTGGCTCTTCCAGCGTTTTAAGCAGCGTGTTGGCCGCTTCGGTGTTAAGCCCCTCGGCGGGGTACACCAACACCACGCGGCCTTTTTGGCGCGACTGGGTGCGCTGGGCAAACTCCACCGCCTCTAGGGCGGCCTCCACACGTATCCGTTGGCTGGGCTTGGCATCTTTGCTCTCCCATGCCATTTGGGCACGAGGCGCCAGCATCAGCCCAGTGGCTACCGACACGCTTTCAGGCACCAATACGCACAAATCGGCGTGGCTTTGGGCCTGCAAGTTGCCGCAGCTGGGGCACGCACCGCACATGCCGTGCTCGGTGGGGGCATCGCATAACCACGCCGCGGCCAAGTGGTAGGCCAGCGCCAGCTGGCCCGAAATGCCCG
>RFXW01000077.1 GCA_009921245.1 Candidatus Fonsibacter lacus
GAGAGGAATCGAACCCCCGACCTTCTCATTACGAATGAGCTGCTCTACCGACTGAGCTACTCCGGCGCCGCGGTGAATTATAGGTGCTACGGTTGCTGGGCTTGGTGCATGGCGGTTACGCGCTGCACCTCTTCGCGGGCGCCCAGCATCACGCTGACGCGCTGGTGCAAGTCGGTTGGGGTGATCTCCAGCAGGCGCTGGTGTCCGTTGGTGGCGGTGCCGCCGGCTTGTTCGATCAACCAGGCCATGGGGTTGGCTTCATACATCAATCGCAGTTTGCCGGGTTTGTTGGGCTCGCGTTTGTCCCATGGATATAAAAACACGCCGCCGCGGGTCAAAATCCGGTGCACGTCGGCCACCATACTGGCAATCCAGCGCATATTAAAGTTTTTGCCGCGTGGGCCTTCACTACCTTGCAAGCATTCGTTAATGTATTGCTGCACCGGCGGCGCCCAATGGCGCATGTTGCTCATGTTGATCGCAAATTCTTGTGTGCTTTCTGGAATACGCACGTTGTTTTGGGTAAGCACAAAAGAGCCTTGTTCCCGGTCTAGGGTAAACATGGCCACGCCGCTGCCTACGGTTAGCACCAATGTGGTTTGTGGGCCATACACGCAGTAGCCTGCGGCCACTTGGGCTGAACCGGGCTGCAAAAAGTCGTTGGCGCTGACTTCGGCGGTACCTGCCGGCTTTTTGAGTACGCTAAAAATGGTGCCTATGCTCACGTTGACATCGATGTTGGATGATCCATCAAGTGGGTCAAACAGCAACAAATACTCGCCTTGGGGGTACCGGTTGGGTACCGGGTAAATGTTGTCCATTTCTTCTGAGGCCATTGCTGCCAAATGACCGCCCCATTCGTTGGCTTCTATCAATACTTCGTTGGCAATGATGTCGAGCTTTTTTTGTACTTCGCCTTGTACGTTTTCGGTTTGTGCGCTGCCCAGCACGCCGCCAAGCGCGCCTTTGTTAACTGCTAGGCTGATGCCTTTACAGGCGCGCGCCACCACCTCCAGCAGCAAGCGCAGCGCGGGGGTTTGCAGCTGACCTTGGCGTTGTTGCTCGACCAAGTAGCGTGTCAGTGAAATGGGCGCATCGGCCATGCGTTGAGTCTCCTAATGGGTGGATCGGGTAGGGTGGTTGGCCAGGGCGCGGCTTACCACTTCGCGTACGTCACCGCTTTGGGCTTTGGCCGCCACGCGGGCCATGGCTTGTTGTGCCAAATCACGATAGGGTGTGGTCAAGATTTCCCAACGGTCCAGGGCGCGCGCCAGGCGTGCCGCCACTTGGGGGTTAAAGGCGTCAAGCGCCAACACGTGTTGTTCCCACAGCGCGTAGCCAGCGCCGTCGGTGCGGTGAAAGCCCGCTGGGTTGCCTTGGCAGTAGGCGCTCAGCACGCTGCGCGCGCGGTTTGGGTTATGCAGCGAAAAGTCGGCGTGCTGCAGCAGTTGGCGCACCCGCGCCAGGGTGTTACCTTGCAGGTCGTTGGCCCCAGCCTGCACCGCAAACCACTTGTCAAGCATCAGCGGGTCGGTGTGGGTGAGCTGATAAAAGCGCGTCAGCGCCCCCTGCGCCAAAGGATGATCAACCTGCAGCAGGGCGTTGAGCGCCCCCAGTCGGTTGGTCATGTTGGTGGCGTCTTTGAATCGCTGCAGCGCTTTGCCGGGCCACACCGTATCGCCTTGTGCGTGCGCGGCAAGCACCATGTAGCCCAGTGCCAGGTTTTGCAGCGCACGCTCGGCCGCGCCGGTGGCGGGTGTTTGAATCAGCCCAGGCCAGTCTTGTTGCAGCGCTTGTGCCAGTTGCAGTCGCATGGCCTCGCGCACCGCGTGAATGGCCTGCGGGTCCACTTGGCTGAGCTGCTCAGCCAAATACGATTCACTGGGCAGGGTGAGCACCAAGGCTTTAAAGTCGGGGGCCAATGCAGGGTCACGCAGCACCTGCGCCAAAGCCGCGAGGTGCTGGGGTTCAAGCGCCGCGGGCTGACCGTGGCGCAGCGCCTGCAGCGCGGCGTCAACCGCCAAGCGTTGCGACGCCTCCCAACGGTTAAAGGGGTCGGTGTCGTGCGCCAGCAGGTGCAGCCACTGCGCCGTTTGGTGCGGCAGCTGCAGCACCACAGGCGCGCTGAAGCCGCGCAAAGCCGAGAGCACGGCGTCGTGCGGCACGTCGTGCAGGGTAAAACCTTGTTCAGCCTCGGTTAGCACCAGTACGTGTTCGTGGCACGGCGGGGCACTGGGTTGGTCTAGCCGGGTTAACAGGGGTTGGCCGCTGCCGTCCAGCATGGCCACGGTGAGCGGAATCACAAACGGTTGTTTGTGCGGTTGCCCTGGCGTTGCTGGGCAGCTTTGCTGAGCGCTCAGGTGCAGGGTGCGTTGTGCCGCGTCGTGCGTGAGGCGCAGCTGCAC
This sequence comes from Candidatus Fonsibacter lacus, assembly GCA_009921245.1. GTDB lineage: Bacteria > Pseudomonadota > Gammaproteobacteria > Burkholderiales > Burkholderiaceae_C > RS62. Next base: position 2,406 of record RFXW01000077.1, read on the forward strand.
CCTGGGGGTGCCAGCCTGGCTGTACCAGCGCGTAAACGCCTCAAGGTGTTGCGCCAAGGCGCTGGTGGGGTTGGCGTCTGCCATGGCTTGGGCAAAGTCGTCGCACGTCACGGCGTTGCCGTCATGCCGCGCAAAGTATTCGGTCATGCCAGCTGCAAAGCCGCTGCGGCCCACCAGGGTTTGCATCATGCGCACCACTTCGGCGCCTTTTTCATACACGGTCAGGGTGTAGAAATTGTTGATTTCAGCGTATTGATCGGGCCGCACGGGGTGGGCCATGGGGCTGGCGTCTTCTGCAAACTGGGCGCTGCGCAGCAGGCGCACGTCTTCAATGCGCTTGACCGCGCGCCCAGAAGCGCTGCCCGCCATGTCTTGGCTGAACTCTTGGTCGCGAAATACGGTTAAGCCTTCTTTGAGTGAAAGCTGAAACCAATCGCGGCAGGTCACGCGGTTGCCGGTCCAGTTATGAAAGTATTCGTGCGCCACCACGCTGAGCACGTTGTCAAAGTCGGTGTCGGTGGCGGTGGCTGGGCTGGCCAATACAAATTTGGTGTTGAAAATATTCAACCCCTTGTTTTCCATGGCGCCCATGTTGAAATCGCTGGTGGCAACAATCATGAAGCGTTCAAGGTCTAAGGGCAGGCCAAAGCGCGCCTCGTCCCACGCCACGCTGGCCATGAGCGCTTGCATGGCGTGGTCGGTTTTGTCCAGGTCGCCCGGGCGTACGTAGATTTGCAGCAGGTGCTCGCTGCCGCTGCGCGCGCGAATGCGTTGCTCGCGCGCCACCAGTTGCCCGGCCACCAAGGCAAAGAGATAGCAGGGCTTGCGGTGGGGGTCGTGCCAGGTGGCGCTGTGCATGCCGTTGGGTAAATCGGTCTGTTCGGTTAGGTTGCCATTGCTCAGCAACACCGGGTATTGGGCTTTGTTGGCGCGCAAGGTTACGGTGTATGTCGCCATCACGTCTGGACGGTCGGGGAAGTAGGTGATGCGCCTAAAACCTTGGGCCTCGCACTGCGTAAAAAAACTGTCGCCGCTTACGTACAAACCCATCAGCTCGCTGTTGTCTTGCGGTGCGCAGGTGGTAAGAAGCTCAAGTTCAAACGCTTCGGGCACGTCGTCGATCACCAGTTGCCCGCGCTCATGCCGAAAACTACGGCCTTGTCCATCAATCAGCACGCGGGTGAGGCTCAGGCCCTCGCCATCCAGGCGCAAGGCCTGTTCAGGTTGCGCCGGGTTGCGGCGCAGCGTCATGCGATTGAGCACACGGGTGCGGGCTGGGTCGAGGTCGAACGTTAGGTGCACATGGTCTACCCAGTAGGCCGGTGGTTGGTAGTCTTGGCGATGAATGAGCGTAGGGCCCGCGTCGTTGCTGATATCCATGGTGGCTTACACGCCTTGTTTGAGTGAGGCTTCAATCAGCGCGTCCAGGTCGCCGTCGAGCACTTTTTGGGTATTGGAAATTTCTACGCCGGTGCGCAGGTCTTTGATGCGGCTTTGATCCAGTACGTAAGAGCGGATTTGATGCCCCCAACCGACATCGGTTTTGCTGTCTTCGAGCTTTTGCTGCTCGTTCATGCGTTGCCGCATTTCAAGGTCGTACAGTTTGGCACGCAAACGCCGCCACGCCACGTCGCGGTTGGCGTGCTGGCTGCGGCTGTCTTGGCACTGCACCACGGTCCCTGTGGGCACATGGGTTAGGCGCACGGCCGAGTCGGTTTTGTTGATGTGCTGGCCACCCGCGCCGCTGGCGCGGTAGGTGTCGGTGCGCACATCGGCGGGGTTGATTTGAATGTCGATGTCGTCGTCGACCTCGGGGTATACAAACACCGAGGCAAACGACGTGTGGCGCCCGCCTGCGGAGTCGAATGGGCTTTTGCGTACCAAACGGTGTACCCCCGTTTCGGTGCGTAGCAGCCCATAGGCGTGATCACCTTCAATTTTGATGCTGGCGCTTTTGATGCCGGCCACATCGCCGGGGGTTTCGTCTTCGATGGTCGCTTTAAAGCCCCGGCGCTCGGCAAATCGCAGGTATTGGCGCAACAACATGCTGGCCCAGTCGCAGGCTTCGGTGCCACCGGCGCCAGCTTGAATGTCCATAAAGCACGGGCTGGGGTCGGCGGGGTTGTTGAACATGCGCCGAAACTCGAGCTGCTTGATCGATTGTTCAATCGCCTGCAGGTCTTGGCCAATGCTGGCCATGGTGTCCATGTCGCCCTCGGCCTGGGCCAGTTCGTGCAGCTCGCGTAGGTCGTCAAGCCCGGTTTGGGTTTGCTGCAGCACCAGCACCACATCTTCTAGGGCGCGTTTTTCTTTGCCCAGAGCCTGGGCGCGTTTGGGGTCGTTCCAAACGTTGGGGTCTTCAAGCGCGGCGTTGACTTCGCTTAATTTAGATACTTTGGCATCGTAGTCAAAGATACCCCCGTAGCGCCTCGCCGCGGGCGCGTAGGTCGTCAAGAAGGTGGGCGATGGCGTTAAGTTGTTCGGCTTCCATGGCGGGTGTGGTGGAGTGGGTCAACAAAAGTTGTCCATTGTCTCATGCCGTGTGCGCCGCCACGTGCTGGGCCACCGCCGCCGGTTGATCGTGGTGCACCATGTGCCCAGCGTTGTCAATGAAGTGGTGGGTGAGTTGCTTAACCGCCGTTAGGCGCTGGTAAAACTCTGCTCGCGTGTAGCGTCCTTGCCACCAGGCTGGCAGGCTGTCGTGCGCGGCCTCAAGCAACAGCGTAGGGGCCTCAATGGCGGCGTACACCGCCAACACCTCGTCCACCCGAAACAGTTGGGCGCTGCTGACTTTGTGCGCCGCGCTGCCTGCAATACGCCACAGGCCGTCTGCGCCTTTCTTGGCCCAATGTCGCGCCAACCATGCGGCTTTGTCTGCCGGTAGGCGCGGGTTGGTTTGTTGCAGCCGAGCGGCCACCGCCTGCACGCTGCTGTATGGGCGTAGGTTTTTTTCGCCTCGACGCAGGGCTTGGAGCTCGTCAAGCCAGCGGGCAAAGCGCGCGGGGGCCTGGCTTGGTTGCGTCGCGGCCATGCCGTAGCCCTCCACGTTAATTAAGCGGCGCACGCGCTCAGGGCGCACCCCAGCGTACAACATGGCCACATGCCCGCCCATGCTGTGCCCCAACAGGTCCACCGGTTGTGTGGCGCCCACCGTCTCCAGCCAGGCGTCCAGATCGGCCAAATAATCGGGAAAGAAAAAATGGTCTTGCCGCACGCCCATGCTGCCGCCAAAGCCGCGCAGGTCCGGCGCCAGCACCCAGCGCGGTTGCGGCAGCGCGTCCACCACAAATTGAAACGACGCGCCCACATCCATCCAGCCATGCAGCAACACCAATGGCGGGGCGTGCACGCTGGGTGTGCCCCAACTGAGCCATTGCATGCGGTGGTCGCGCACCTGGGCGCGGTGCCGGGTTGCGCGGTGGATGGGGCGGTAACTCAAGCTTTGGGTCAGCGCATGTTTTATTGCTGCACGTCGCCAATGGCGATGAATTTGATTTCCACGTAATCGTCAATGCCGTGGTGCGAGCCTTCGCGACCCAAACCGCTTTGCTTTACGCCGCCAAATGGCACGTGCTCGCTGGCCAAAATGCCCACATTGACACCCACCATGCCGTACTCCAGCGCCTCGCTGACGCGGAAAATTCGGCCCACGTCGCGTGCGTAAAAGTAGCTCGCCAAGCCGTACACCGTGGCGTTGGCGGCGTCGATCGCCTCTTGCTCGGTTTTGAACTTAAACACCGGCGCAAACGGGCCAAAGGTTTCTTCGGTGGCGCACAACATGTTGGCCTTGGCATCGGCCACCACCGTGGGCTCAAAAAACTGCCCTTGCAGCCGCTTGCCACCGGTTACCACCCGCGCCCCCTTGGCCTGCGCGTCCTCTAGGTGGCGCGCCACTTTGTCCAGCGCGCTGGGTTCGATCAGCGGGCCTTGGTTGACGCCGTCGTCAAAACCGTTACCCACCTTGGCCGTTGCCACTTTGGCGGCAAATTTTTCAACAAAGGCGTCGTACACGCCTTCTTGCACGTAAAACCGGTTGGCACACACGCAGGTTTGGCCAGCGTTGCGGTACTTGCTGGCCCAAGCGCCTTCAACGGCGCTGTCCAAGTCGGCGTCGTCAAACACAATAAAGGGTGCGTTGCCGCCCAGCTCCAGCGACATTTTTTTGATGCTGGGGGCACATTGCGCCATTAAGATCCGGCCCACCTCGGTTGAGCCGGTAAAACTGATGTGGCGCACCGCCTCCGCGTCGCACAACACCTTGCCAATGGCCACGCTTTGCTCGGCGTCAGCCGTGATCACTTGCAGCACTCCAGCCGGCAGCCCCGCTTGGCGCGCCAGTTCAGCGGCGGCCAACGCCGTCAGCGGGGTTTGTTCGGCGGGTTTAATAATCACTGGGCAGCCCGCCGCCAGAGCCGGTGCCACCTTGCGGGTGATCATGGCCAGCGGAAAATTCCACGGCGTGATGGCCGCGCACACCCCAATCGGTTGGCGCTGCACCAACAAGCGTCGGTTGTTGTCAAAGGTGGGCAGTGTCTCGCCGTTGATGCGCTTGGCCTCTTCGGCAAACCACTCCACAAAGCTGGCACCGTAGGCCACCTCGCCGCGCGACTCGGCCAAAGGCTTGCCGTTTTCTGCGGTCATCAGCCGCGCCAAGTCTTCTTGGTTCGCCATGAGCAGGTCAAACCATTGGCGCAGCACCGCCGCGCGGGCCTTGGCATGGGTCTGGCGCCAGCCGCTCCAAGCTTGCTCCGCCGTGGCAATCGCGGCTGTCGCGTCGGCCGGGCCACAGTTGGCCACCTGCGCCAGTTCGGCTCCTGTGGCTGGGTCGGTTACGGCAAAGCGACCGCTGCCGGCGTGCCAAGCGCCGTTAAGCCAAGCGTCGGTTTTGAGCAAATTGGCGTCTTGCAGCAACGACAGGGGGTTGGTTTTCATGTCCATGGCTTGATCCTTTGTGTGGTCAGGGCGGTGGCAGCAGGCCACCCAACCCCGTAAGGATAGCGCCAGCTGCGGCCATTGGTGCGGAGTAGGCGTCGCCTAGGCGGCAAAATACCGCATCGGCCACAATAACCACCATGATTTCAGACCCTGTTCCCCAGCCCGCGCTGCGCAAAGCCGTGTTCCCCGTTGGTGGGTTGGGCACACGTTTTTTGCCGGCCACCAAAGCCACACCCAAAGAAATGCTGCCGGTGGTGGACAAACCCTTGGTGCAGTATGCGGTTGAAGAAGCCTACGCCGCCGGTGTGCGCGAGATGATCTTTGTAACGGGGCGCAACAAGCGCTCGATAGAGGACCACTTTGACGTGGCCGCCGAACTCGAGGCCGAACTTGAGGCCGCCGGCAAACATGCCCTGCGCGCGCTGCTTGACGACATCACCCCGCCCGACATGGTCTGCCTGTATGTGCGCCAGCCGCGGCCCCTGGGGCTGGGTCATGCAGTGGCGTGTGCGGCACCGCTGGTGGGTGACGCACCTTTTGCCGTGTTGTTGGCCGACGACTTGATGGTGGGCGAGCCACCGGTGTTGCAGCAAATGGCGCAGCAGCACGCGCGGCTTGGGGGGCATTGGCTGGCGGTGCAAGACGTGCCACGCGAAGAAACCCGTCGCTACGGCATTGTCAGCGGCGCCGCGCTTGACGCACAGGTGGTGCAGGCGCAAGGACTGGTAGAAAAGCCGCACCCCGACCAAGCACCGTCTACCTTGGCGGTTGCCGGGCGCTACATTTTGGGGCCATCGGTCTTTACCCACTTGGCGCGCCAGCAGCGTGGCGCCGGCGGCGAAATTCAGCTCACCGACGCCATTGCCGCGCAAATCGGCACCGAGCCGGTTTACGCCTTGCGTTACCAAGGCACGCGCTACGACTGCGGCTCCAAACTGGGTTACCTGCAGGCCACGGTGGTGCTTGGGCAGCGTCATCCCGAGGTTGGCTCGGCTTTTGCCAACTGGCTTGCGTCAAAATAGCGACCCATGAAACCTACTCCAACCGTGGCGCAAATTCGCGCAACCTTTTTAGATTTTTTTGCGCAACGTGGTCACACCGTGGTGCCTTCAAGCCCCCTGGTTCCGGGTAACGACCCCACGCTGATGTTCACCAACTCGGGCATGGTGCAGTTCAAAGATGTCTTTTTGGGTGTGGACCAACGCGCCTACGTGCGCGCAGCGTCGGTGCAGGCGTGCCTGCGCGCGGGAGGCAAACACAACGACCTAGAAAACGTGGGCTACACCGCCAGGCATCACACCTTTTTTGAAATGCTGGGTAACTGGAGTTTTGGCGATTACTTTAAACGCGAAAGCCTGCAGTGGGCGTGGGAACTGCTGACCCAAGTGTATGGTCTCGACCCCAATCGCCTATGGGCCACGGTCTACGCCGAAGACGACGAGGCCTACGCCATCTGGACACAAGACATTGGGTTGCCGGCTGAACGCGTGGTGCGTATTGGTGACAACAA
>RFXW01000078.1 GCA_009921245.1 Candidatus Fonsibacter lacus
GCGGCGTAGGGCGCCACCCGGGCTGGGTCGGGTGGCGGCTCACCACGGCGTAACGCCACGCGTGAAAAATCGCGCTGAACCGCGATCCGCCACGCCTCTCGCAGCCACACCACCGCCAGCACCACCAGGCCGAGCAGCAAAATCCAATTCAGCACAACAAATACGTAAGCGTGCACGCAAACTCCATATAAAAAAACCCGCCAGCAGCCAACTGCCGGCGGGCTTTAAGTTTACAGGGGTCGCTTCAGCCCTACCCCTGCAGCGTATCAATGACCGGTGGCCGCCCCTGCACCCTTGGGTACACGAATCGACTCAACCAAGTCTTGAATATGCTGTGGCGCGGGCGCCGAGGTCTTGGCTACCAAGAACGCCACCACAAAGTTAACAATCGCGCCCAAGGTGCCAATGGCATTGGGCTCAATGCCAAACCAACCGTTGTTGCCGCCAACCAGCTCAACGAACTCGGTGCCCTTGATAAAGAAGATGCCCTTGTGCGCAAACACATAGAACAAAGTCACCGACAAGCCCGCGATCATGCCGGCCACCGCACCACGCGTGTTCATGGTTTTGGAGAAAATCCCCAACATGATGGCAGGGAACAGCGATGAGGCTGCAATACCAAACGCCAGCGCCACGGTACCTGCGGCAAACCCTGGCGGATTCAGGCCCAGATAGCCGGCCACAAAAATGGCCACTGCCATCGCGATCTTGCCGGCCAACAGCTCAGAGCGCTCATCGATGTCAGGGTTGATCACCCCTTTGATCAAATCATGCGAAATCGCCGAGGCAATTGCCATCAACAAACCAGCGGCGGTTGACAACGCAGCGGCCAAGCCACCCGCGGCCACCAACGCGATCACCCAATTCGGCAACAGGGCAATTTCTGGGTTGGCCAACACAATGATGTCGTTGTTCACGCTCAGCTCATTGCCTTTCCACCCTGCCGCGTTGGCCTTGGCCAGTACCGCCTCGTTTTTGGTTTTGTCGTTGTAGTACTGAATGCGACCGTCACCGTTTTTGTCGGTGAACTTCAGCAAACCGGTCACTTCCCAGCGCTTCATCCACTCCGGACGCTCCGAGGCCAAAATGCTGCTCTCGGTGGCGTACAAGTCGCCACCACCTTTGACCGCGGTGTTCACCGTGGCGTGCAGGTTGAGCTTGGCCATGGCGCCAACGGCAGGTGCCGTGGTGTACAAAATGGCAATAAAAAACAGCGCCCAACCAGCCGAACGGCGGGCATCGGCCACTTTAGGAACAGTAAAAAAGCGCACGATCACGTGTGGCAAACCCGCCGTGCCGATCATCAGCGACACCGTGTAGCTGAAGGTGTTGAGCATGCTCAAGCGTGGCGAGGTGGTGTATTGGCTAAAGCCCAGGTCGGTAACCACCTGGTCCAACTTGGCCAGCAGCGACACACCCGAGCCCGCAAAATCTGAACCCAAACCCAACTGCGGCAGTGGGTTGCCGGTGAGGTTCAACGAAATGAAAATCGCCGGAATGGTGTAAGCCAAAATCAACACACAGTATTGGGCGACCTGGGTGTAGGTGATGCCCTTCATACCGCCAAACACCGCGTAAGCAAACACAATGGCCATGCCCACGTAAATGCCGGTGTCTTTTTCAACTTCCAAAAAGCGCGAAAAGGCAATGCCCACGCCGGTCATTTGGCCAATGATGTAGGTGATCGAAGCCACCAACAGGCAAACCACCGCCACCGTACGCGCCGCAGGCGAGTAAAAGCGGTCGCCAATAAACTCAGGCACCGTGAACTTGCCAAACTTGCGCAAGTACGGGGCCAGCAGCATGGCCAGCAACACGTAGCCGCCGGTCCAACCCATCAGGAACACGGTGCCGCCGTAGCCAAAGCCCGAGATCAAACCAGCCATTGAAATGAAGGATGCAGCCGACATCCAGTCAGCCGCCGTGGCCGCGCCGTTCATGACCGGGTTCACCCCGCGTCCGGCTACATAGAACTCACCTGTGGTGCCGGCTCGCGCCCAAATGGCAATGCCGATGTACAACGCAAAAGAGGCGCCAACCACCAAATACGTAATCGTTTGTAAATCCATGGTTGTGCTCCTTACTCTTCTTCGACGCCATACTGGCGGTCGAGTTCACCCATTTTTTTGGCGTACCAGAAAATGAGGATCACAAAGACGTAGATTGAACCCTGTTGAGCGAACCAAAAGCCCAACGGGTACCCACCCAACATGATGTTGTTGAGCGCCGGTGCCAGCAAAATACCGGCAAGGTACGACACAGCAAACCAAATCACGAGAACTTTGGTGAGCAGCGCCAACGTTGCCGACCAATAGCCTTGGCTGTCTTGCATGCGGAGACTCCTAAAGCGTTGAAACAACCCGGGACCAGCTGCGGCGCGCAGGCGCAACCAAAGCTCCCCAGCCCAGGCGGACTGTGTTTGCCGTGCCTTACACCTGGCTGAAAACACGGGGCATACGCCCAATAAACTTTGCAAAACTAGGGTAAACACCAGTAAAACCTAGGGTTTTTGGGGAACTTCGCCCGGGTGCCCTACACTAAACCCATAACCTTTTAAAGGAGGACGCCCCATGATCGGATCCAACCCCAGCACCCCAATGAACCCCAGCGCATCGAGCGCGGCGCTGCAACGCAACCGCGTACTGCGCAACACCTACTGGCTTTTAGCCATCAGCCTGCTGCCCACCGTATTGGGCGCGTGGGTTGGGGTGAGCACCGGTATCACCGCCGCCATGGGCGGTGTGATGAGCGTTATTTTGTTCTTGGCAGTGGCCTTTGGTTTTATTTTCGCCATTGAGAAAACCAAAAACAGTGCCGCAGGTGTCTGGGTGCTGCTGGCCTTCACCTTCTTCATGGGACTCATGATGTCCCGCTTGATCGCCATGGTTTTGGGCTTTAGCAACGGTGCCGAGCTGGTCATGACGGCGTTTGGCGGCACCGCCAGCGTGTTTTTTGTCATGGCCGGGCTGGCCACTTCCATTAAGCGCGACCTCAGCGGCCTGCAACAGTGGCTCACGATTGGCGTGATTTTGTTGTTGGTTGGCTTCGTCATCAACATGTTTGTGGCCAGCTCCACCGGCATGGTGGTGTTGAGCATGCTGGCTGTGGCAATTTTCAGCGCGTTTTTGTTGGTCGATCTCAAGCGCATCGTTGACGGCGGTGAAACCAACTACATCAGCGCCACGCTGGCGCTGTACCTCAACCTCGTCAACATCTTCCAAAACCTGTTGATGCTGTTGGGTATCTTTGGCGGCGATCGGGACTGACCACCCCCCAGCCCAGCTGCCGCACGCAGCCCTCTAGGTGGGGTCGTGGCGGCGGCTGAAGACCGCCATGCACTCCACGTGGGCGGTGTGGGCAAACATATTAATAACACCGGCGGCATCGCATTGCATGCCGGCGCGGTGTACCAACAAGCCCGCGTCCCTGGCCAAGGTGGCAGGGTTGCAGCTGACATACACAATGCGTTGCGGCGGTTGCCACGCGTTACCCGTCGAGTCGGTCAACGCCATGGCATCCACCAAGGCTTTGATCAGGGCAAACGCCCCCTCACGCGGTGGGTCGATCAACCACTTGTGGGCTGAGCCCAGGGCCACCAAGTCAGCCGCCTCAAGCTTAAACAAGTCGCGCGCCATGAATTCAGGTAAACGACGCAGGCTTGAGCCGGCTGCCTCGGCGTTGTCTTGGGCGCGCTGCACCAAGGTGGTCGCCCCCTCCAAACCCATGACCCGCGCACCTTGCGTGGCAAGCGGCAAAGTAAAGTTGCCCAGGCCGCAAAACCAGTCAATGACCGTCTCATCCGGTTGCACATCCAACCAAGACAAGGCCCGCGGCACCAACACCCGATTCACCGCCGGGTTCACTTGGGTGAAATCGGTCGGTCGAAACGGCATGCGCAGGCCGTAGGTAGGCAAGGTATAGGCCAAGCGGTTGTCGTCGTCGGCGTTGAGCAGCTCAATGGTGGCTGGACCACCCGGCTGCAGCCACCACTGCACATCGTGCCCTTGTTCTTGCTGCGCCTGGGCAAACGCACGCAACTGCATACGGTCTGCCTCTTGCAAAGGCTGCAAATGCCGCAACACCAAGGCTGTGGTCTGACCATCGGCAGCCATTTCAATTTGCGGACACTGCGCCCGCGAGGGCATGCGATAAAGCGCTTGTCTCAGTGCGGGCAGCATGGCGCTGACGGCGGGTGGCAACACCCTGCAGCTTTGAATATCCGCCACATAGCGGCTTTTGCGCTCGTGAAAGCCCACCAGTACGGCGTCTTTTTTCGGGACGTATCGCACCGATAGCCTGGCCCGGTGGCGATAGCCCCAGCTTGGGCCATGGATGGGGCGCAGCACATGCAGCGGTTTTACCTTGGCCAAATGCCACAGTTGGTCTTCCAGCGCACGCTGTTTCACCGCCACTTGGCTATCGGCCTGTAGGTGCTGCATTTTGCAGCCACCGCAAGCCCCAGGATGCAAACCAAAATGTGGGCAACCGGGTGTCACGCGCGCCGACGCCGCGAGCTGCAGGGCGACCATGGTAGCCTGCTCAAAGCGCTCTTTGCGGCGATGCACCGCCACTTGCACCGTTTCGTTGGGCAAGGCCCCTTCAATAAACACCACCTTGCCATCGTCACGCGTGGCCACCCCCTGCCCTTCCAGGTCGAGGCTTTCAACCCGCAGCCACTGCGGGTCGGGGCTGGGTGCGGCGCGCACCATATCAGGGGGTGGGCAGGTAGGCCAGCGGATCCACCGGTTTACCCAGCCGCCGGATTTCAAAGTGAAGCTTCACTCGATCGGCGTCGCTGCTGCCCATTTGCGCAATCACCTGGCCTTGCGTGACCTCTTGATCTTCTTTAACCAACAACACTTGGTTGTGCGCGTAGGCAGTCAATAGGGTGTCGTTGTGTTTCAAGATAACCAAATTACCGTAGCCGCGCAGCCCAGACCCAGCGTAAACCACGCGGCCCGCGGCCGCCGCGGCAACAGGGGTGCCAGCATCGCCGCCAATGCCTATGCCTTTACTGGTTTTGCCGTCAAACGTGGCCACCAATTCACCTTTGACTGGCCAGGCAAAAACCACACCGTCGGCACGTGCGGCCGAGCGGGCTTCTTCGGTTGGTCCGGGTGCCGGCTCAGATTGCATGCGCTGCGCGGTTGAGGGGGCCCGTGCCACGCTGGAGGGTTGGCTGGAATCGGCGGCGTTGGTCGCTGGCGCTGGCTTGGCGGCGGCGCTGTCTGCTGCATCGGTTGGCTGCAAAGGCTGGGCCTGGCCCGACGGTTGCGCACTTTCAATACGCTTAACAACCACTTGCTGCGGCGCAGGCTCAGCCCGGGCCGCGGCAACGGCCTGGTTGGCCGGTGGCGTCACGCGCAGCAAGCCGCCGGCCTCGAGTTGATTGGGGTCGGCAAGCTGATTCCAACGCGCCAGTTCTCGCCAATTGAGCCGATACGAATCGGCTATACGAACCAAGGTGTCACCCGGCTGAATACGGTGGTAGCCAGGTGGCGCAGGCTCGGTGCTGCGTCGCGGTAAGTTGCGGGTCTCCACCGGGGCTTGCGCCGCTTCGTAGGTGGAGGCACAGCCTGCCAACAAGGCGGCTAAAAGGCTTAGGGTTGTGAACCGTTTCATGTCACCCCAAATTTTAACGGGACGAAGCGCACCGGCTCCAAATCGGTTTGCTCCCAGCCACTTGCGGTGCGTTGCACCATGCGCAACACGTGACGCCCTGGGCCGGTTTCAACCGGCGCCACCAAGATGCCGCCTGGCGCGAGTTGCTCGAGCCAGGCATGGGGAATCTGTGTGCCTGCCGCAGCGGCAATGATCGCATCGTAGGGCGCGTAGCTTGGGTAGCCCAAGGTACCGTCTGCCAAAACCAGGTGCAGATTGCGCAGCGCCAGCGGACGCACCAGGGTGCGTGCCTTGTCGTGCAGTCCTTTGAGCCGCTCGACGCTGATCACGGTGCCACCCAACTTGGCCAGTAACGCGGCTTGGTAGCCGCAGCCTGTGCCAATTTCAAGCACGCGGGCCGGTGGCTGATCGCGCCCCTGCAACAACAACGACAACATGCGTGCCACCACACTCGGTTTGGAGATGGTTTGCCCCAGGCCAATGGGTAGGCTGGTGTCTTGATACGCCTGATTGGCCAAGGCTGGGTCAACAAAGGCGTGGCGCGGCAATTCAGCCATGGCGGCCAACACCGCCGGCGCCATATCGGGTAAGCCCGAGAGCCGCTGCACCATGGCCTGGCGCACCGCGGCCGAATCCAGCCCAAGCCCAACCGGCTTGGTAACAGGCCGCGCTGCCGGCGGCGTGACGGCAGGCTGACCCAGCGACGCGCGCGCCGGGAAGCGCGAGGGCGCCCGCCCGTGCGGGTTCAATTCGCTCCTCGCATGTTGGGCAGCAGAGCCTGCCAATCGGGCAGACGCGCGTGATCGGTCAGGTCAACCTGCAAGGGGGTGATCGACACTTGCCCCTGAGCCGTGGCGTGAAAGTCAGTGCCGGGCGTGGCGTCTCGCGCGTCACCCGCGGCGCCAATCCAGTACATGGTCTCGCCACGCGGGTTGTCTTGTGTCATCACGCGTTGCGCGGCGTGCCGGCGGCCCAGCCGCGTCCACTGCACACCTTGCAGTTGATCGTAGGGGCGGTTGGGTAGATTCACATTCAGCAACCACGGCCCGGTTGGCTGCTCGGCACGGGTCAGCGGCAACAGACTTTGCACAATGTCGGCGCAGCGTTTGGCGGCATCCTCTAGGTTGCCCCAACCTTTGTCCACCAACGAAAACGCCACGGCGGGTACACCAAACAAGTAGCCTTCCATGGCCGCACCGACCGTGCCCGAGTAAATGGTGTCGTCCCCCATGTTGGCGCCGTTGTTAATGCCTGAGACCACCAAATCGGGCAGCTCATGCGCCTGCAGCATGCCAGTGAGTGCAATATGCACACAGTCGGCGGGTGTGCCATTGACGTAGGTGTAGCCGTTGTCGGCTTGCTGCACATACAACGGCGCGGTCAGCGTGAGTGAGTTGGATTTGGCGCTGTTGTTGTGCTCAGGGGCAACCACCTGAACGCTGGCCATGGGTGCCAAGGCTTGCTGCAAAGCCACCAGGCCAGGGGCCCGAAAACCGTCGTCGTTGCTTAAAAGGATGCGCATGGCAGAGATTGTAGGTGCGCGCTTGACAAACACCCAACCCGGCAACGCTTACCATACTGCCGTTGCTGTTTTGTCCTTGGGAGAACACCATGCACGCTTGGTTTTGCGATACCCCCACCGGCCCTGAGGCGCTCACCTGGCGCGAAGCCCCCACGCCAGAGCCGCAAGCCAACGAGATCCGCTTGCGGGTTGCCGCTGCCAGTTTGAATTTCCCCGATTGGCTGATTGTGCGCAATGAATACCAAATCAAACCCGAGCTGCCCTTTGTACCGGGTGCTGAAATGGCGGGCTGGGTTGACGCCATGGGCGCCGAGGTCACTGGTTTTGAGATCGGCCAAGCCGTGGCCTGTTTACCCGGCGTGGGCGGCTTTGGCACCCACGCCTGCGTGCCTGCCGATATTTGCCTGCCACTGCCCAAGGGCTTCCCCATGGACCAAGCAGCCGCGCTCATCATGACCTACGCCACCACACACCATGCCCTGATCGATCGCGGCAGCTTGCAAGCCGGTGAGCGCGTGTTGATATTGGGGGCCGCTGGCGGTGTCGGTTCGGCGGCGATTCAAGTGGCCAAGTCGGTCGGGGCGCACGTCATTGCCGCCGCAGGCAGTCAAACCAAATGCCAAAGCTGCCAGCTGTGGGGCGCAGACGCCACCATTGACTACAGCGTGCACACGCCCTCCACCACCTGGCGCGATGAAATCAAGCGTTTAACCGATGGTCGAGGGGTTGACGTGGTGTACGACGCCATCGGCGGTGCCTGGGCCGAGCCTACGTTTCGCAGCATGGCGTGGCGTGGACGCTACTTGGTGATTGGCTTTGCCGCCGGTGACATTCCTCGCCTTGCGCTGAATTTACCCCTGCTCAAGGGCGCCAGCGTGGTGGGGGTGTTTTGGGGTGACTACGCCAAGCGCGAACCCAAGGCCAACCGGGCCATGCTCGATACCTTGGTGCAATGGCACGCCGACGGAAAAATTGCGCCCGTGGTTGGCACCACGTTGCCGATGCGAGAGCTTAAAAATGCCTACCAGCGTATGCAGCAACGGCAGGTGGTGGGCAAGTTGGTGTTGGTGAACGACTGAACCAACAGGCTAAACGGGTGGGGTGACCGATGGGGCTCGAACCCACGACAACCAGAATCACAATCTGGGACTCTACCAACTGAGCTACGGCCACCGCGCAGGCGAATTATACGCCCGGCGCTCGCTGGCGCCGGGTTCTAAGCTGAGTCGGCCGAACTAACCCGCCAAAATACGCGCGTTGTAGCGTTGCCGAAGGCCTTCAAGCACCGCCTGCCACTCAGCCTGCGCCAACCACTGTTGGAGTTGCGCTTGCTCTTGCTGCTGGCGCTGCGCGTCAACCGCCTCGCGGTCTTTCACCTGATCGACCCGCGCCAACCAGTAGCCCCGATCACCCGCGGCAACCCCCACCCACGCCGGCAACGTACGCGCGTCGGCGCTCATCACCGCGTCAAGTGCCTCAGGTGGTAAATCCAAGGGCTGATCTCTGGAGACGGTTTGCGCTGCCCCCAGACCCTTGGGTGCCTCACCAGCGCGCGCCGCCTGCAGCGCTTGGTCTCCAGCCGTCACCGCCCGTTGCCGCGCCTGTTGCGCCGTGAGCTGTTGCCGAATCTGCGCCTGCACCTCAGCCAGCGGCCGTGTGGCTGGGGCTTGGTAGCGCGTGACCCGCGCCGA
>RFXW01000079.1 GCA_009921245.1 Candidatus Fonsibacter lacus
CTGAACAGCCGACTCTGGCCCTCCAGGGTGGTTTGGTACAACGCGTAGGGGGCCACAAACCAATCACCCGCCGTGTCGGCGTCGCCACGGGGTCTGGCCAAACCAATCACGTGCCGGGGATAGTGCAGGTTGTACTCGTTCACGTGTTGCAACGATGCCAGACGGTCGGCCAACATGGCTTTGCCATCGCACCACATCAGCGTCAGTGGTAGGCCAAGCGCCTCGTTTTCACGGGTGGTGATTTGATAGTCGCAATCGTTGTGGAACAAGGTCAACCAAGCGTCGTAGTCCATGGCGTCCAACCAGGCACCGTAATCGGCCAAGCGTTGACTAACACGCCACGCATCGGGGGCGGCGGTCATTGAATACCCCCGGGTGCAGACACGCCCATCAATTCCGCCCAGTAAGACCAAAAACCCCGCACGGGGGCCTCAGTCGCCCGATGGGCCTGATCCTGCACCGGTCCACGTCCACCCATTTCAATCACTGTTGTCTGCCCGGCACGTTCGGCGCGGGTGGCACGCTGAATGATTTCAATGGCCTCACCATCTTCCATGGATACCAAACCCGCAGGGCCAACCAAATTGGCGCTAAGCAGCCGATGGCGTCGCATCTCAGCGCTGTCGTCGGCATAGCCCACCACCGTTTGAAAAATTTCAAACTGGTCTACCCCTTGCGGGCGCACTTGACGCACCGCCAAGGAGTTGTTGATTTGTATTGCCGCCAAGTTCGGAAAAATGGTGGGCGTGGCCAGGTTCATGCCGTCGGCAAACTCGCTTTCATAGTGCAGCAGGCGCTCGTCTGAGAGCTTCATGCGATCCAGGCGCGCGGCGGTGTCGGCGTAGACCGCCTTGGCTTTGGCGTCGGTGTCTGAACCGCCAAAGGCGTAATTCATGTTGTGCCGATGACGTCCGTCCATGCGCACGCCGCCGCGCTGGGTGGCGCGGTCCACGCCGTAAGTGACAAAAAATTCGTGCAACAAACTGGCGTGGTAGGTGTCGCGCAAATTTTCTGCGTACAACTTCCAGTTGCCCTGAATTTGTTGGCGCGAATAGCCCAACACCTCCAGCGGCCTGGCGCCAAAACGTCCAATCAATTCGCAGCCAAAATCGCCCAAATACTCGGCCAACGGCTCAGTAGACGGCGCAAACGTGCCAAATAACAGGCCGCCCATGGCCGAGACCCGCAGCTTTTGCGGCCCGTGACACGCCGGATCAAAGTCTTTGGGCATCCCACCTTGCCCGTCAATACCCACGCGAAACGGTACCCCGCTGAGACGGCCGTCGCGGGTGTAAGTCCATCGGTGATAAATACAGGTGTGGGCCCGGGCATTGCCCCGAGGCTGGCGCACGATCAGCGCGCCCTTGTGGGAGCAGCGGTTCACAAACGCATGCACCTCACCATCGTCAGCACGCGACACCACCACCGGGGTGTCGCCCACGTAGGTGGTAACGAAATCGCCCTTGTTGGGTAACTCCACCTCCAGGCACAGGTAGCTCCAGGTGGGGCCACGAAAGATGCGCTCCATCTCTAGGGCGTACCAATCGGGGCAGTGGTACAAGGCAAACGGTACGCGCGAGTAGTCTGGGTTGGACCACTCGACCGAACGGGAGTGGGTATCGGGGCCTGATGGATTCATGGCCCGAGTTTCAGGGGTTTCCTGGGGCGCGTCAATGCAACCGGCGACGCCGGTCGCCCTGCACACGACATTTCAGGCGCCGCCCCCTCCGGGCGCGGCGCAGGCGCTTTAGACCGCGCTGAGCGCGCCCAGCGCGTATGCCACGCCGGCGCCGTACGCCATGGCGGACACCGCGGCACAGGCCAGTGCCAGACGGGTTGCCCAACGTTTGGTCCACACCGCAACATCAAACCAGTCGGTTGCACTCATGTTTTCTCCTATGCACCCAAAGAAACACACGGTCACACTACATTTAGTGCTACAGTGATTGTATGTCACTAAATGTAGTTTTTCAACCCTGGCAAAAAGCGCGTTGGGCACATGCCACGGTGGGGGTTTGGCGCGGTTTGGTGCGCCTGGTCGTGGCGTGTTTGGTGGTGGGCGCAACGCCGGCATGGGCGCAGCCCGACACGGTGTCGATTTGGATGATGCGACACGCGCTGGCCCCCGGCTACGGTGACCCGGCCGACATGGTGCTTGGCCGGTGCGAGACGCAGCGCACCTTAAGCGATGCCGGCAGAGACCAAGCCCGGGCCGCCGGTGTCTGGCTCAAGGCGCAGCGCTTGAGCCCGGCCGAGGTTTTGGCCAGCCCATGGTGTCGCACCATGGAAACCGCGGAACTGCTGGGCGTTGGACCGGTTACCGCACACCCCGGCCTGGCCTCGTTCTTTCAGCGCGGCGATGCCCAAACCATCCAAGCGGCATTGGTGCAACGCGTGCAACAGTATCTTCAAGGGCCCAGAGTCAAGCCGCTGGTGTTGGTAACCCATCAGGTCAATATCAGTGCTTACACCGGGCGCGGGGTGGCCTCGGGTGAAATTTTGGAGGTTCGGGTCAACGCCGCAGGCCAAGCCGTGAGCCAGCGCAGCGTTTGGTTGCCTAACTGATAAACGGAACGTTTCACCATGGGTACCTTTGCCGCGGCGGTTTTTTTGCTCATCGTCACACCTGGGCCGGGTGTGCTCTCCACGGCCGGCGTGGGTGCTGGTTTTGGCATGGCGCGGGGCGCGGCTTATGTGGGCGGGTTGTGCCTAGGCAATGCACTGGTGGGGGTGCTGGTGGCATCGGGCGTGGCGGCCAGCCTGATGGCGACCCCTTGGTTGCGACATGGATTTATGCTGGCCTCCACCGGCTATCTGTTGTGGCTGTCGTTGCGGATTGCCCTGGCCGGGGCGAACACCGCGTTTGCCCCCGCCCTTAAAGCGCCGCGTGCGCTCGATGGCGTGCTGTTGCAGTTGATCAATCCCAAGGCTTACGCCGTGAACACGGTGTTGTTTTCGGGGTTTGCCTTTATGCCTCAAGCATGGCTCACCGAAACGCTTATTAAGTTTGTGGTGATCAACGCCATTTGGCTGCCGCTGCACTTCGCGTGGCTGTACGCCGGGGTGGCGCTGAAGCGCTTGGCCCTATCAGCCACCAAACAGCGCTTACTTAACGTGTGCATGGCCTTGTCTTTGGCAGCGGTTGCGGCCCTATCCATGCTGTCGTTTGCCACCGCCACCGCAACCACGTAAGCGCCAGGTGTGTGACGCGCCGGTGTGGCTACAAATACTCTTCGTCTTTTAAGCTGCCGCCATTGCCCTGTTTGCCGCGCATTTCGGTGGCTACCCGGCGCATGGCGTCCAAACTGGTGGCAGCCCCAGTGGTGGAAAAACGCACCACGCGAAACTGACCCGACCCCATGGGCAAGGCGAATCCTATGCGGGCCCCGCTGCGCACCATTTTGTCGATTGACTTGAATTTAGACAACACAAAGCGCGAGTATTCGGTTTCGCCAATGCGCTTACGCCCGGCGCATAACATGGTGACGTGCGAGGCCCCACCCTCGCCCGAGGCCAGCACCGGGTAACGCTTGCCTTTGGTGCAGCGCGACTTAAGCCCAACCAACCACATGCACTTGCCGTTGGCCGGATAACAAAACTGGCCTAAAAAACTGCCCTTGGTGTTGAGCGTGGAGGCGTGCACGAACTCGCCGTTGGCACTGATGGATTCGCTCCAGGTGCCGGTTTGCGCCAAGACCGGCGCCATGCCGGCTGCCACCGCAAGGGATGTACCAGATAACCAACGGGCCAAGCGCGTGCGTGTCATTGTGTTTTCCTTGGAGCGTGCACGGGGTAAGGATACCCCAGTCTCAGCGCGGGTGAGCCGCTTGCGGCTCTTGGTCCGCCGCTGCCCCAGGGCGCGGGCTTGACGCGCGCACGCTGATGTAATTGGCGGCAAAGATAACCCCCGCCCCCACCAAAATCCACACGTCAAGCGTTTCGTTGTACACCAAGGCGCCTACCGCGGCAATTAAAGGCAAACGCATGAAATCAAGTGGCATCACCACCGTTGCGGGTGCCAAGCTAAGCGCTTGGGTAAGACAGAAATGCGCCGTTAGGCCAGCCACCGCCACGGTGACCACCCATGGCCAAACGTTCATGGTGGGCCATGTCATGTCGCCGTCGTAGCCGGCGCACACCAGGCCAAAAATCGCTTGCAGCACACAAAGCCAAAACAAGATCGACACCACCGACTCGTGCTGGGTGAGCTGTTTGGTAAATATGGCCGATCCGGCAAAACCAATCGCGCTGATCATGGCAGCCACCATGCCCACGCTCCAAGGGGTAAGGCCGGGCCGCGCCACCAACAAAATACCCACAAAGCCCAGCAAGGTGGTGCCCAGGCGCAGCCGCGTGAAGCGTTCTCCCAGCAACAACGGCGCCAAACAAGCCACCCACAACGGGGTGGTGAACTCAAAGGCAAAAACCTGCGCCAATGGAATCGTGGCCACTGCATACAGCCAAAGGTTTTGTCCGGCAAAGTGCGACACATTGCGCAACCCATGCAAACGCCAGCGGTTTGCCCTAACGGTGTGCAAGCGCCCAAAGGCACCGGCCAGCAGACACACCAGTGCCACCCCAATCAGCGAGCGGTAGGCCATGATCTCAAAAGTATCGAGCTCGGCCGCCGCCTCACGCCCCGAAACCGCCAGCAGCGAGAACGACACGATGCCGCCGGCCATCCACAACGCGGCTTGAAGGGTTCTAGAGGGCGCAGCAATAAACACAGGGGGCAATAGGGGGTCGAGCGTTGCCGGGCAGTATACGTTTGCTACCATTTGCGTAGCTTGGTGCCCATGGCACCGTTGCCCATTCACCCCATACCAACAAACGCCTCCCCGATGATCACACCGAACCCCTTACAAACCAAACGGGAAGGCTTGACGGTGATTCGCGACAGCAGCCGAATCAAAGCCAAGCTGCTGAGATTGTTTCGCTCCAATAGCCCGGTTGGGATGCGTATCTCGGGCAAGCGCTCATTCACCAACAGTTGGGTCATTTTTATGGCCAGGGGGGGAAGCACCTACCTGATCGAGCGCGTGCCAGAAGATGAGGTACACCAACAACTGGTGCCGGGTACGGTCATCGAATGCACGGCCGGCATTGACGGTGGTAAAGCCACTTGGGAGAGCCGCATTTCAATCGTTCGGGAAGCGGAAGAGGCCGTCCCGCCAAGCCCCCCTGGAAGCAAAAAAACCGATGAGCGCCTCCCCATCGCCTACGTGATGACCGTCCCCGCGTCGATGAGCTACATCCAGCGTCGGGACTATTTCCGTGCCAAACCCAGCCTGAAACAAGGGGCGGTAGGTGAAATCAAACGCGGCGCGGAGCCTATCGACAAAATTGACCTCTTCGACTTGTCACTCAACGGCGTCGGCTATTTCTGTAACGTACGCGTGAGCGACTTCAAGCTCGAAGCCGGCGACAAGCTGACCAACACCGTCACCCTACAAAATCTCAAGGCCACGTTTTTGTCTGAAATTGTGTGGGTTGAGCACAAAAAGTACGGCGTCGGCATTCGGTTCGGCTGCAAGATTACCAAAGCAGATGGAGCGAACAAAGACGCGCTTAGCCGTATCGTGACCAAAATTCAACTCGACCAACTGGCAGACGAAAACGAACGCGGCTACCGACTATGAGCACGGCCGGCGCGGCAGCGGTGGCGCTTTGGCTCGCGGCACTGGGCTTGGGTGCCATGCTTTGGGCGTCGGGCGCGGTGGCGCAAGGGCCATGGTGGTTTGCACTGGCCGCAACGTTGTTGTCGTTGCTGGTGTTGGCTTTAGGACCGTTGTGGTTGGTGCCCAAGTGGCGCCACGCCCGGCATGGCCCGGTGGATGACTTAACCGGGCTGCCATCGCGCCAAGAAGTTAAGCGCCGCTTTGATCGGCTGCGTGACCGGCGTGAGGTGCTGACCATTTTTGCCGACATCGATGGACTCAAGGCCATCAACGACACCTACGGTCACGTCGCTGGCGACCGTTGCATTGTGGCCTTGGCGCAGACATTGCAGCGCCTGGAGCCGGCGCCATTCGTTACGGCGCGGGTTGGGGGTGACGAGTTCTTGGCCATCATGGTCAATGCCGATGAGGCCACTGTGGCGCAGCAACTGTTTGCCGCGCAGCGCCACCTGCGGGCGCATTCACTCGAGGCACCTAACGGACTCGGGCTGTCGATGGGCTTTTCGTTTGGCATCGCTCGAGCCAGCAGCCCGCTGCCCCCGCTGACGCAATTGATGGCACAGGCCGATCAGGCCATGTATGCGCAAAAGCGCAAACAACAAACCGCGCAGGCGGCGCCGCAACAGCGCCCTACCGCGGCTTGATCACCCGCCCACTGCGCACGCCGGTAGGGCGAAGCACCCCATCCTCACGCCGTGTCGCCGCCGCCGACGGGTCGTAGGCACCGGCCTCTGGCTGGTAAACGCCTGCGGCCTGTTCGTCGCTGGTGTAGCGCTGGCTGGGTTGCTTGGCATGCAACGCGCGGCGCACCGCAAGTTCAGCAGCGGTGATATCCACACCCAATTTGGGCTTGCCCAACGCATGAATAAAGTCAGGATGAAACAACATAGGCTTGCGCCCCGGCAACGGCTTGGGCTGCGACGCGCCCATGGCTTGACGCAGCAAATCAAGTTCACTGCCCGCGCCAAACTTAGGTATTTTCATACCACCTTACCTTTTAATCGCCTCAGCGATACGCGCCATACGGTCTTCGGCGTTGGTCACGATTCTGAATTCCACACGCTGCGACGCCAAATTATCGATGGTTGTCGAGCCCGTGGGTGCGACCGCGGCAATCGGTCGCGAAGACGACAGTCCATTGGCTGTAAGTCGGGCAATCAGCCAATCGCGCTGCGGCGCAATGGCCTCAATGCCCAAAATATACGCTAGGGTTGAACGGGTGCGCGCCTGAGACAACGCCATGTTCTTCATGTACGCGTCGAGTGGGTTTTTGGCGTCAGCCCAAAAGGCAGAGGTATGCCCTTCAATACGCACTTCTTTGGTGGCGCTGTAAAACGGTTCGCGCGACAAAATTTCTACATAGCGCGGAATGAATTCGTCCAAGATCGCCGCAAACTTGGGGTTGAGTTGCGCCGACCCCGTGGCAAACAACACCTCGGGATTACGAAAACGTATGGTCATGTCGCCCAACAGTTCGGCGTCCCATTCTTTAAAGTTTTCGGCAAAGCTGTCTTGCAGGGCGCGCCTCAGGTCGCTGCGCGTTACCTCGTACTCTCGCACCACCAGCGTGACCATCATCAGGCCCATCATCATGTCGCTCAGCGGGATCCAGTGACTCCCCGAGACCGTTTCGCGCTTTGCCATGCCCGCCCCTTAGCCGCGCCCCGTGCCGCGCGCCATGGCCACCACCTCGCGCAAGCGCTCGGTAAGTGGGGCGTAGTCATCCACAAACTGGCGGCTTAGCGCCGCAAGCTGCCCGCCCAGCGACGCCAGCGCATCGGTGAGTTCTTTTTGCAATGCCTGATCCAACGCCAGCACGCCCTCTTTTACCACTCGCACCTGCTCCTCCAGTCCCTTCGCCAGGGCGGCTTGATGCTGCTCGGCATGCTCGGCCAGCTGCGTGGCAAAACGCTGGTTAATCGCTTGGTAGTCGGCCTCGAGCGTGGCCACCGTTTTGGTCACCGACTGCGTGATGCCTTGAATGCCCTGGTTTAAATCCTCAAGCATGGCCTGAGCTGCTTGCGCGAACGCCGGCGTGGCTTGGCTGAGCTGACGCAGGGTTGCCACCAGCTCCTGGCGCTGCGTATCCAACGCGTGCTGCTGCTGAGTCATTTGCTCCATGGCCGTCCCAAAGCCCGAGGCCGCCTGCGTTAGGCTGCCCGCTTGCGCCGCGATCGCCTCTAGGCTACGCACCGCCTGCCCCAAACTGGCTACCCCTTGCTGTTGCTCACGCTGCAGCATGTTGAGCTCGTCTTTGTATTGTTGCTGCCACTGCAACAACTGCCCAACCGCCGTGTTGAGTTGCTTAAAGTTTTCGCCAAACTGCTCAGACAGCTTGCTGTTGAAATCGCGAATCACCTCTTTAAGCGCCTCAATCACCGCCTTTTGGTTGTTCTCCACCATGTGCTTGGCAAAGTGATCAAATGCCTCTTGCAAGGCCTGCGAGCGCGCCGCAGCCTCTTGCCCCATGCCCTGAACCACCGCAATCAACTGATCCTGCCGCGCGGTCTGCTGCTCAACCGCCGCACTGTAGGCCAGGGCGTGTTGTTGTGCCTCTTTGCGTGTAACGCGCAGCTCAGCCACCACATCGCGCAAATCAACCTCTTGGGCGATACCTTCCTCATCCGCGTCCACCTCTTTGGGCTGACGAAAGCGCTGCGCAAAGCGCAACGACAACGCCCCCGCCACCCCCGCAAGCGAGGCCCAAAATGCGGTGCGAATACCCCCCAACAAACTGGGAATACTGGCTTGCACATCAGCGGTATTAAAACTAAAGAGCGCCAGCGTGATGCCCGTGAAACACCCCAAAATGCCCATGGTGGTGAGAATTTCAGGCCCATGCGAAACCGCAAAGCTGTCAAAGCGCCAATGCAAATAAAGCGTAACCAGCGCAATGGCGCCGATGAAGCCGAGTTCAATCAACGAACCGTCGAGAGCCATTGTTTTCTTCCTGATTCCATTCGGATACTGGAGTTTGCGTGCATACCGACCAACCACTGGGCTGTGCCCGGCTGTTACACAGGAATTACACAAAGCCAAAAACAACAAAGCCGCATGACGCGGCTAAGTTGTTGATTTTATTGGTAGGTCGTGTAGGATTCGAACCTACGACCAACGGATTAAAAGTCCGCTGCTCTACCAACTGAGCTAA
>RFXW01000080.1 GCA_009921245.1 Candidatus Fonsibacter lacus
GCGCCAACGTGCTTAACGGCCTCATCCACCGAGGCCGCGCGCGTGTATTCAAATGCGTACATGTGTGCTACTCCAAAAATAGTCTTAGGCTTCTGCCGACGCGCCTTGCTTGATCGCCGCCACAATGTTTTGGTAGCCGGTGCACCGGCACAAGTTGCCCTCGAGCATGTCGCGAATTTCTTCCTCGCTGGCGTTGGGCTTGCGCTGCACCAGGTCAATCGCCGACATCACCATACCTGGCGTGCAAAACCCACACTGCAGACCATGACAGTCTTTGAAGGCAGCCTGCATCGGGTGCATCTCCCCGTTCGCATCTGCTAGTCCTTCGATCGTGGTGACCTCGGCGCCATCGGCTTGGCCCACAAGCACGCTGCAAGATTTCACAGCCACGCCGTCCATTAGTACCGTACACGCGCCGCACTGCGAGGTGTCACAGCCCACATGAGTGCCCGTTAGTTGAAATGATTCACGCAACAGGCTGACCAGCAGGGTGTTGTCTGGCACATCGGCCTGCATGGTTTTCCCATTAACTTTCAGTTCCACTTTCATATCATCTCCGGGGGCTAGCAAAATGTTCTATTGGAATTCATCACCGATTGACCGTCAACATTGACCGCCACTTGGCTAGAGAATACCCTATCTGACCGACCATCCTTACGGGAACCCACAGTCCATGCCCCGCGTTCTTATTCGCCACCTTGCCCACCGATGGCGTGATTGCTGCGGTTGGCCCCACCGCCGACGCCGCCCCCGAGGCCGATGAAGTACTTGATGGCAGGCACTTGCTGGCGGTACCCGGGATGGTGAACACCCATCACCACATGTTTCAGTGCATCACCCGCGCGGTGCCTGCCGCGCAAAACGCCGAGTTGTTTGGTTGGCTGCAAACCTTGTACCCCATATGGCAACGCTTAACGCCGGCCATGGTGGGCAGCGCGGCGCATGTGGCCATGGCCGAACTGCTCATGAGCGGCTGCACCACCAGCAGCGACCACCTGTACCTGTACCCCAACGGGGTGCGTTTGGAGGACACCATAGAAGCCGCCCACACACTGGGGCTGCGCTTTGTGGCCACCCGAGGCAGCATGAGTGTGGGGCAAAGCCAAGGCGGCTTGCCACCGGACAGCCTGGTCGAATCCGAGGCCGCGATCTTAAAAGACACCCAGCGCGTGATTGATGCCTGGCACAACCCCAACCCCGGTGCCATGGTGCAGGTGGCGGTGGCGCCGTGCTCGCCGTTTTCTGTAAGCGAGGGTTTGATGCGCGACAGCGCGGCGTTGGCCCGAAGCATGGGCGTGAGGCTGCACACCCATTTGGCTGAAAACGACCACGATGTGGCCTACAGTCAGCACCACTTTGGTTGCAGCCCCACGGCTTATGCCGAGCGCCTGAATTGGGTGGGCGACGATGTATGGCATGCGCACTGCGTCAAACTTGACGACGAGGGCATTTCGCTGTTTGCCGCCACCCGCACGGCGGTGGCGCATTGCCCCTGCAGCAACATGCGCCTGGCCAGCGGCATCGCACCGGTGCGCCGCATGCTGGACGCGGGCGTGCCGGTGGGTTTGGGGGTAGACGGCAGCGCCAGCAACGACGGCGCCCACATGGTGGCGGAGGCGCGCCAAGCGATGCTGCTGGCGCGCGTGGGACGCGCCATGCAAGCCCCACAAACCCTGGCCGACGGCAGCGTGCGCTACGGCTGCGACGACGGCCCACGCGAAATGACCGCCCGCGACGCGCTGTGGCTGGCCACCCGCGGCGGCGCACAGGCGCTGGGGCGCTCCGACATTGGCCAACTCGCCGTGGGTAAACGCGCCGATTTGGCGCTGTTTGACTTGAACACCCTGGGCATGGCGGGTGGTTCGGTGCACGATCCCGTGGCCGCGTTGTTGCTTTGTCAAAGCGCCAACGCCGTACACACCATGGTCGAAGGCCAATGGCGCGTAAAAAACGGGCAGCTGGTCGGTGCCGAACTGCCCGTGTTGGTGGAACGCCATCAAGCGTTGGCGCAGGCGCTGGTGGCGCCTTAAGCCCAAGCCGGTGCTTACATGTGGTCGATCATGACTTGACCAAAGCCAGAACAAGACACCTGGGTGGCGCCCTCAAGCAAGCGCGCAAAGTCGTAAGTTACATGCTTGCTTAAGATGGCTTTTTCCATGGAGGCGATGATCAGATCGGCCGCCTCAACCCAGCCCATGTGACGCAGCATCATCTCGGCGGAAAGAATTTCGGAACCCGGGTTGACGTAGTCTTTGCCGGCGTACTTGGGTGCCGTGCCGTGCGTGGCCTCAAACATCGCCACGGTATCCGACAGGTTGGCCCCGGGTGCAATGCCAATGCCACCAACCTGCGCGGCCAACGCGTCAGAGACGTAGTCGCCGTTTAGGTTGAGCGTGGCAATCACAGAGTACTCGGCTGGCCGCAGCAGGATTTGCTGCAAAAACGCATCGGCAATCGAATCTTTGACCAAGATATCTTTGCCGGTTTTGGGGTTTTTAAACTTGCACCATGGCCCGCCATCGATCAATTCGGCGCCAAACTCTTGCATGGCCAACTCATAGCCCCAATCGCGAAAGCCACCCTCGGTGAACTTCATGATGTTGCCCTTGTGAACCAGGGTGACATTGGGCTTGTCGTTGTCAATGGCGTATTGAATCGCTTTGCGCACCAAGCGTTGCGTGCCCTCACGCGACACCGGCTTAACCCCAATGCCCGAGCTGGCGGGGAAGCGAATTTTTTTGACGCCCATTTCCTTGATTAAAAAGTCAATGACTTTTTTGGCACCTTCGGTGCCCTGCTGCCACTCCACACCGGCGTAAATGTCTTCGGAGTTTTCGCGAAAGATCACCATGTCGGTTTTTTCGGGCTCGCGCAACGGTGAAGGCACGCCGCGGAAATAACGCACCGGGCGCAAACACACGTACAAATCCAGCTCTTGCCGCAGCGCCACATTAAGCGAGCGAATGCCGCCGCCCACTGGGGTGGTCAGTGGGCCCTTGATCGACACCACGTAATCTTTCACCACCTCAAGTGTTTCTTCTGGCAGCCATACATCGGGGCCATACACCTGGGTTGCTTTTTCGCCCGCGTAAATTTCCATCCAATGAATTTTTCGCGTGCCGTTGTAGGCTTTGGTCACGGCAGCATCGACCACCTTAAGCATCACTGGGGTAATGTCCATGCCCGTGCCATCGCCTTCAATGTAGGGAATGATGGGCTGGTTTGGAACGTGCAACGAGCCGTCGGTGGCTACGGTGATTTTCTCGCCCAACGTCGGGACTTTGATGTGTTGGTACATGATGCCTCTTGCTTAAGCGTACGACCACAAACAAATGGCCAACGCGTTGGTTTTACATGATGGAATCTTCGATTTTATCGTGGTAACCTGACGCTAACTTGTCGCCAGCGCAAGCTTTTTTGTTTAGGGAGTGGTTGTGTCTATTTTTTTACCCTCAACCAAGCGCGGGGCTGGAACCTGCCGTTGGCGCGCTTGGGTGGCCATGGTGCTCGGGCTGTTGGGCGCCGGCTTGGCTTACGCCCAATCGCCGCAACTGGATTTACCCAAAGCTCGCCTCAGCGCCGGCATGCACCTTATTCAGGCGCAGGTGGCAAGCACCGCCGCGCAACGCAACACCGGGCTGATGTGGCGCCGCCAAATGCCGGCCAACGAGGGCATGCTGTTTGTGTTTGAGGCGCCAGCGGCGGTGTGTTTTTGGATGCGCAACACTTTTTTGCCATTAAGTGCGGCGTTTGTGGGCGACGACGGCACCATTGTGCACATCGCGCGTATGCAGCCTTTAAGCGATAACACGCACTGCACCCCGGTACCGGTGCGCTACGTGTTGGAGATGCATCAAGGCTGGTTTGCCAAACGCGGCCTCAAGCCAGGCGCACGTTTGGCAGGGCCGATGTTTAAGCGAAGTTAGCCTCGGCAAACGACCAGTTCACCAGCTGCTCAAAAAACGTCTCAACAAACTTGGGACGGGCATTGCGGTAGTCGATGTAATAGGCGTGCTCCCACACATCCACGGTGAGCAAGGCTTTGTCTTGGGTTGTCAGCGGGGTGCCAGCGGGGCCGGTGTTCACAATGTCCACCGAGCCGTCGGGCTTTTTCACCAGCCAGGTCCAGCCTGAACCAAAATTGCCCACGGCCGATTTGGTAAACGCTTCTTTAAAAGCGGCGTAGCTGCCCCACTTGGCGTCAATCGCAGCAGCCAGCGCGCCG
The DNA here is from genome assembly GCA_009921245.1 of Candidatus Fonsibacter lacus. Lineage (GTDB taxonomy): Bacteria > Pseudomonadota > Gammaproteobacteria > Burkholderiales > Burkholderiaceae_C > RS62. Next base: position 4,226 of record RFXW01000080.1, read on the forward strand.
CTGGGTTGACCACCGCCTTGTGGTTTCATGCAATTCCAAAAAAAGGTGTGGTTCCAGATTTGAGCGGCGTTGTTGTACACGCCTCCATTGGATTGCTTGACGATGGACTCCAAGTCCATGGCCTCGAACTCGGTGCCTTTTTGCAAGTTGTTTAAGTTGGTCACGTAGGCAGCGTGGTGCTTGCCGTGGTGAAACTCCAGCGCTTCTTGGCTGTAATGCGGGGCCAACGCGTCAATCGCGTAAGGCAGTTGCGGCAGTGTGTGTTCCATGTGCAGTTTCCTTTGCAAAATGTGGTTCCGACCGCGGTTGGCCGGTGTGCGCTTGGTGGATTGTAGGCATGCGCCAAGCCCTGTGCTGCTGCGGGGTCACTCCACGCGCAGTTGCAGCTCGCCTTGGGCCAGCGTGGCACGCAGCGGGTCCCCCCGCGCCACGGCGTTGCTGCGTTGAATCACGCGGCCTTGGGCGTCTTGCAACAACGCGTAGCCGCGCTGCAACACGCGCTGCGGGTGCACCGCGTGCAGCGTGGCTTGGCACAAGTCAAGCCGCTGCCGCTGGCGCTGCAAGCCCTGAGCCACCGCGCCTTGGTGGCGCTGCCCCATGTGATCCAAAGCTTGCTGGCGGTGGCGTAGCCAGCGGTCCAGCCCTTGCGCCAAAGCCTGCGCCTGTTGCTGCCAGTGGGCTCGCAATTGCGCCAGTGGCGTGGCGCATAACTCGGCCGCTGCGGTTGGCGTTGGCGCGCGCACATCGGCGGCAAAATCGCACAGCGTCACGTCGGTTTCGTGCCCCACGCCGCAAATCACTGGGCACTCAAGCCCCGCCACCGTGCGCACCACGCGCTCGTCGTTAAAGGCCCACAAATCTTCTACTGCGCCGCCACCACGCACCAACAATACGGTTTGCACGCCAGGCACGCGCGCGGCGCGCTGCAGCGCAGCCACCAGTTGGCCGGGCGCGCGCTCGCCCTGCACCAGCGCCGGCACCACCGTGACAGGCACGTGCGGCGCACGGCGTTGCATGGCGCTTAGCACGTCTTGCAAAGCGGCGGCCTCGAGTGAGGTCACCACCGCCACCCGCAACGGCAGCGACGCAATGGGGCGTTTGCGCTCACTGTCAAACAAACCCTCGGCCTGCAGCTTGGCCTTTAGGGCTTCATAGCGCTGCATCCACAGGCCTTGGCCGGTGGGGCGCATGTCTTCCACAATAAGTTGCAAATCACCGCGCGGGGCGTACACGTCTAGCCGACCACGCACCTCCACGGTGGCGCCGTCGTTGGGGTGAAAGGCCACGCGCGAGGCCGCGCGACGAAACATGGCGCAGCGTACCTGCGCTTGCTCGTCTTTGAGTGCGAAGTACCAGTGCCCACTGGCAGCCCGGGTCAATCCAGCCAATTCGCCTTGCACCCTGACCTCGCCCAAACGGTAACGCACCGCATCGGCCACCGCCAGCATCAAGGCCGAGACTTCCCAAGCGGTTGGCGCGGCGTTTGGTAGCGAATCTGGGCCCGTCATTTTTCAGAAAGTGTTTGTTTTAATTAAAAAAACAGCTGCTTAAATTTTGTGCAGCGTAAGCCAAGCACCATGTGGCGCGCGCTTGACTCGCAAGGCTTGAGGTTCTCAACAAAGATATCCACAGTTGTTGGGGATTGGTGGCCGCGGCAGCGCCGTTCATAATGCCCGGGTGGCGATTGACCAAAAGAGGAAGTGCGCACGATGTGGAGCATCATACAAGCGGCTGGTTGGCCCATATGGCCACTGATTTTTAGTTCGGTGGTGGCACTGGCATTGATCGTTGAGCGCGCCGCGGTGCTGCGCTGGTCGGCGGTGTTGCCAGTGGCGTTACGCGACGACGCATGGGCGCTGTGGCGGCAGGGCCGGGTCAACACCGAAACGCTCGAGCAGCTTGCCCGGCGCGGGCCGCTGGGCGTGGTGTTGGCCGCGGTGTTGCGCGAGGCCATCCAGCGGCCGGGGCAAGACAGCGCGCCTTGGCAGCCGGCCATTGAAGACGCCGGCCGGGCGGTGTCGGCGCAGCTGCACCAACGGCTGGTCGGGCTGGCCACCTTGGCGTCGCTCACGCCTTTGCTGGGGCTGTTGGGCACCGTGATCGGCATGATAGAAATTTTTGCAGCGCAGGGCATGGGCGCGGGCGCGGCCATGAGCGACAACCCGGTGGCGTTGGCACACGGCATTTCCACGGCGCTTTACAACACCGCTTTTGGCCTGATGGTGGCCATCCCTTCGCTGGTGGCGTGGCGCGCGTTTCAAAGCCGCGCCGATGCCATGGTGCTGGCGCTGGAGCTTGAGGCCAGTCATTTCACCCGCCGGGTGGCCCTTGGCAAGCGTGAGGCCGGCGCATGAACTTTGGCCGCCGCCCAGACAACGCGGCCCCGCCCGAGATCAACTTAATTGCCTTCATTGACGTGTTGTTGGTGGTGTTGATCTTTTTGGTGCTCACCACCACCTACGAGCGCATCGCTGGCTTGCGCCTCACACTGCCCTCGGCCGAGTCGGAGGTGGTCAAGGCCACCCCGCAGCGGCTTGTGGTGGCCATTGACGTCATGGGACAAGTGGCCGTGAATGGCGTGCGCGTGCCCGAGCGCGGCGTTGCCGCACTCACCGCCTACCTTGAGCAAGCCAAAGCGCAAGCCGGTGATGAACCACCTTGGGTGGTGATCTCGGCCGACGCACAAGCGGCCCACCAAGACGTGATTGACGCCATGGTGGCGGCACGACGCGCGGGGCTGGCGCGGGTGGCGTTTGCCGCGCGCGTGCAGCCGTGATGCCACCGGCTTGGCTTGCGCCTTGGCTGTGGCGCCAATGGCAGCAACGCGGCGTGTGGAGCCGCCTGATGGAGCCGCTGGCCGCGGCCTTGCAATGGCTCACAGCACGGCGCCGCACCACGCCTGAGGCGCTGCCTGTTTCGGTGCTGGTGGTGGGCAACGTGACCGTTGGCGGAACCGGCAAAACACCGCTGGTGGCCGAATTGGCACGCCGCCTCACCGAATGGGGCTGGTCAGTGGCCGTGGTCACCCGAGGGCATGGTGGGCGTGCTAGCGGCGTGCGACGCGTGCATGCGAATGACGACCCGCACCAAGCCGGCGATGAGCCGGTGTGGCTGGCGCAGCAGCTCGACCCGCTGGGCGTTGCGGTGGTGGCCGGTAGAGACCGCGTGGCAGCGGCGCGCTTGGCTTTGGCGCAACACCCAGGTTGCCAGTGGTTGATCAGCGACGACGGCTTGCAGCACCAGCGCCTGCGGCGCGACCTTGAGCTGCTGGTTTTTGACGGTCGTGGCGTGGGCAACGGCCTGACCTTGCCAGCCGGGCCCTTGCGCGAACCTTGGCCACGCCGGGCCGACATCGTGCTCCACCACGGCCAGCCCAATTTGGGTCGGCCCATAACCAACGCCTGCTTTGCCATGCAGCGCCAGTTACACCACACGCTCAGACCGTTGGGGGAACAAGCCGCGATACCGTTGGCGGCGTGGCACGGTCAAACCGTGCAAGCGTTTGCTGGCATCGGCGCGCCGCACGCTTTTTTTCATATGCTGCAGCAGGCCGGGCTTTGTGTAACGCAGCCCTTGGCGCTGCCCGATCACGCCAGCCTCAAGCGCCCGCCGGCGGCGCTGCACCCCACCCTGCCGCTGATCTGTACCGCCAAAGACGCCGTGAAAGTGGGGCGCTGGCCGTTGGCCTGGCGCAACCGGACGTGGGTGGCTGACCTAACCCTGAGCTGCCCAGCCGAGTTTTGGCACATGTTGGCGGACTCGGTATCGTCGGTATCATCGGGGCATGGACAAACGACTGCTTAGCTTATTGGTGTGCCCCGTCACGCGCGGCCCATTGATGCACGATGCACAACACAACGAACTGCGCTCGCGCTCGGCGCGTTTGGCCTACCCCATTCGAGACGGCATACCCATCATGCTCGAGACCGAAGCCCGCACGCTCAGCGACGAGGAGCTTGAGGCCATGCACAACCCAGCCACCCCGGGTAGCGCCTAACCCACCGTGGCTTTAGCAACCCCGTTTGTTGTGTTGATCCCGGCGCGGCTGGGGTCGACCCGTTTGCCACGTAAGGCATTGGCCGACATAGGCGGGGCACCCATGGTGGTGCGGGTGGCCCAACGCGCCGCTCAAAGCCAAGCGCAGCGCGTGGTGGTGGCCACCGACGACGACACCATCGTGCAAGCGTGCCAACGCGATGGCGTTGAGGCGTTGCTGACCGCCCCCCATCACACCAGCGGCAGCGACCGCTTGGCCCAAGCCGCTGATTTGTTGCAACTTGCAGACGACACCGTGGTGGTGAATGTGCAAGGCGACGAGCCCCTTATTGAGCCCGGTTTGATCAACCACGTCGCCGCCCGTTTGGCTGAGCAACCCGACTGCGCCATGGCCACCGCAGCACAACCGCTGCAGGCCGAGCACGCCAACTTGCCGTCGGTGGTGAAAGTGGTGTTAGACGCCCAACAACGGGCGCTTTATTTCAGTCGTTATGCACTGCCGTTTGCCGCAGCTGAGGCAACCGCCGCACGTTGGCACCACGTGGGGATATACGCGTATCAA
>RFXW01000009.1 GCA_009921245.1 Candidatus Fonsibacter lacus
GCATGGTGCCCATTAGCGATCTGCTGACCGATGGTAGGAGCTACCTTGAAGCGCAACCACTCTATCCGCTCCAGTGTCAGAGGTTCAGGTTTTTTGGCAGCGACTTTTTTCTTAGCCGCGGGTTTTTTCTTCGCAGTTGCCATGGTTTTTTTCTCCTTATGGATCCACAGAGAGGCACCCGATCCCGTGGCTGGGCCTGGTCGGGCGATTCAACACCGCACGCCAGCCACAAGTGGCCAACGTACCGCGCCGAACGAGGTTGCGCCATGGCTGAGCCAAATGCCAGCCGCAAGCGCGAATATCGATGGGCTTCAACAAATCAGTCCCAATTTAATGTGCCACCCGTTTGGTATTCAATCACACGGGTTTCAAAAAAGTTGCGCTCTTTTTTCAAATCAATCATCTCGCTCATCCACGGGAACGGATTTTCCTCGTTTGGAAAGAGCGCGTCCAGTCCTATTTGCACTGCACGGCGGTTGGCAATGTAGCGCAGGTAGCCCTTGAACATCGACGCATTCAGCCCAAGTACACCACGCGGCATGGTGTCTTCGGCGTAACGGTACTCAAGCTCAATCGCTTGCATGAAGAGACCTTTGATTTCTTCGCGAAAGGCCGGCGTCCAGAGCTGCGGGTTTTCTAGCTTGATTTGGTTGATCAAATCGATGCCAAAGTTGCAGTGCATGGATTCATCGCGCAGGATGTACTGGTATTGCTCGGCCGCACCGGTCATTTTGTTTTGCCGACCCAGGGCCAAAATCTGCGTGAAGCCAACGTAGAAGAACAGCCCTTCCATGAGGCAGGCAAACACAATCAGCGAACGCAGCAGCTGTTGATCGGCTTCCAGGGTGCCGGTAACGAAGTTGGGGTCGGTCAGGATATCAATGAACGGAATCAAGAATTCATCTTTGGCGCGAATCGATTCAACCTCGTGGTACGCGTTAAAAATTTCTGATTCGTCTAAACCCAATGACTCCACGATGTATTGATAGGCATGGGTATGAATCGCCTCTTCAAACGCCTGACGCAACAAAAACTGCCGGCATTCGGGGGCGGTGATGTGCCGGTAGGTGCCCAGCACGATGTTGTTGGCCGCCAATGAATCGGCGGTGACAAAAAAGCCTAGATTACGCTTTACCAAGCGACGCTCGTCTTCGGTTAAACCGTTGGGGTCGCGCCACAACGCGATGTCACGCGTCATGTTGACCTCTTGCGGCATCCAGTGGTTGGCGCAGGTTGCCAGGTATTTTTCCCAGGCCCAGCGGTACTTAAACGGCACCAGCTGGTTGACGTCGGTTTGCCCGTTGATGATGCGTTTGTCGGCCACGTTCACGCGCCGGGTGTCGGCAGCGGCGTTGCTGTGCGTGGCATCAAGCGAAGGCGCTGGTTTGACTTGCGTGGCTTGCGGCGCAACAGGTGGCGTCGATTCCGCGGCCTCGGTTGCGGTCCAGTCGGACTCAACGGGAGGCAAGTAACTTGTTCGCGGTGTGGTTTGGTTATCCCAAGTCAACATAAATTTATCTCTTAATTATTAAAGGTTTGTTTCGAAATGCCAAGTGCGTCAATGCAAAACTTGTGTGGAGTGTTGCATTGACGCATCGGGCGTGTGCCCGAGTTTTATTGGCAGGCTTCGCAGTCAGGGTCGTCGAGTGAACAAAATTTCACATCACTGGCGGGTTCGGTGCTCGACGCGGCGGCCGCCACTGGCGCTGCACTTTGCACCGCGTTGAGCGCACCGGCGTGACTGGTGGACTTTTCAATGCCAGTGGCCGCCATGGTGCGCAGGTAGTAGGTGGTTTTAAGCCCGCGCAACCATGCCAGTTTGTAGGTTTCATCGAGTTTTTTGCCCGATGCGCCGGCCATGTAGATGTTGAGCGACTGCGCTTGGTCTATCCACTTTTGACGTCTTGCTCCGGCTTCTATCAACCATTGGGTGTCGATCTCAAAGGCTGTGGCGTACAGCGTTTTGAGTTCGTCGGGCACACGGTCAATGGCGCGCAGCGAACCGTCAAAATGTTTTAGGTCCATCACCATCACGTCGTCCCACAGCCCCAGGCGCTTGAGGTCGCGTACCAAGTGCGCGTTGACCACGGTGAACTCACCCGAGAGGTTGGACTTGACCGACAAGTTACCAAAGCTGGGCTCGATCGAGGCGTCTACCCCAACAATGTTGGAAATGGTGGCCGTGGGCGCAATCGCCACGCAATTGGAGTTGCGCATGCCGTCGGCGCGAATCTTGGCGCGCAGGGCTTCCCAATCCAAGGTGCTGCTGCGGTCAACCTCAACGTAGCCGCCGCGCTGGCGCTGCAGCAGATCAATGGTGTCGGGCGGCAAAATGCCTTGATCCCACAGCGAGCCCTTAAAGGTGGAGTACGTGCCGCGCTCGCGCGCCAGCTCGGTTGAGGCCCAGTAGGCGTGGTAGCACACCGCCTCCATGGCGCGGTCAGCAAAAGCCACCGCTTGCGCCGATCCATAGGGCATACGCATTTCATACAGCGCGTCTTGAAAAGCCATGATCCCCATGCCCACCGGCCGGTGGCGCAGGTTGGAGTCGCGTGCTTTTTTCACCGCGTAGTAGTTGATGTCGATGACGTTATCCAGCATACGCATCGCCGTATTAATGGTGCGCTTGAGCTTGTCTTGGTCGAGTTGCTTGCCGTCGGGGCCATCCATCAGGTGGCGGGACAAGTTAACCGAGCCCAGGTTGCACACCGCGGTCTCACCGTCGCTGGTGTTCAAGGTGATCTCGGTGCACAGGTTGGACGAGTGCACCACGCCCACGTGTTGCTGGGGTGAACGCACGTTGCAAGCGTCTTTGAAGGTGATCCATGGGTGGCCGGTTTCAAACAGCATGGTCAGCATCTTGCGCCACAGGTCTTCGGCGCGAATGGTGCGGTGCAGCTTGATTTCGCCGCGTGCGGCTTTTTCTTCGTAGGCCACATAGGCGCGCTCAAAGGCTTCGCCGAACAAATCGTGCAAGTCGGGTGTGTCGGCAGGCGAAAACAACGTCCATTCGCCTTTTTCCATGACACGACGCATGAACAGGTCAGGAATCCAGTTGGCGGTGTTCATGTCGTGGGTGCGCCGCCGGTCGTCGCCGGTGTTTTTGCGCAGCTCCAAAAATTCCTCAACGTCCAGGTGCCAGGTTTCTAGGTAGGCGCACACCGCGCCCTTGCGTTTGCCGCCTTGGTTAACGGCCACAGCCGTGTCGTTGACCACTTTAAGAAACGGCACCACCCCCTGCGATTCGCCGTTGGTGCCTTTGATGTGGCTGCCCAAGGCGCGCACCCGGGTCCAATCGTTGCCCAGTCCGCCGGCAAATTTTGACAGCAGTGCGTTTTCTTTGATTGACTCGTAAATGCCGTCGAGGTGATCGGGCACGGTGGTGAGGTAGCAGCTCGACAGTTGTGAGCGCCGTGTGCCGCTGTTGAACAGCGTGGGCGTGGAGCTCATGAAATCAAAGCTGGACAGCACCTCGTAAAACTCGATGGCGCGCGCTTCGCGGTCGACTTCGTTGAGCGACAAGCCCATGGCAACCCGCATAAAGAAGGCTTGGGGCAGCTCGATGCGCTTTTTTTGTATGTGTAAAAAGTAGCGGTCGTACAGGGTTTGCAAACCCAGGTAATCGAACTGCAGGTCGCGTTCGGGGCGCAGTGCCTCACCCAAACGCTTGAGGTCAAAGTGCAGCATGGCCTCGTCCAGCAGCTCGGCCTGCACGCCTTGGGCGATGAAGCGTCCAAAGTAGTCGGGGTAGGCGGCGGCGAGTTCTTCTTGGCTGACTTCGCGCTCCAACACCTCTTTGGCCACGCTTTGCAGCAGCAGCCGGGCGGTGACGTAGGTGTAGTCGGGGTCGCGCTCGATCAGCGTGCGCGCCGACATGATGGCCGCTTTTTGCACCTCTTCAACAGGGATGCCGTCGTACACGTTGCGCAGGGTTTCTTGCACGATGGGCTCGGCGCTGACATCGGCGCTAAGCCCTTGACACGCGGTTTCAATGCCCTGGCGAAGGCGGGCTTGGTCCAGCGGCACGCGCTGACCTTGATCCAGCACATGCAGCGTAGGGCCGCTTTGGGCTGGCTGGCTGGCGGGGACTTTTTGACGTTCTTGGCTACGTCGTTCGCGGTACAACACGTAGGCGCGCGCCACCTCGTGGTGGCTGCCACGCATCAGGCCGAGTTCGACTTGGTCTTGCACGTCTTCGATATGAAACGTGCCACCCCCGGGGCGTGAGCGCATCAAGGCACGCACCACGGCGTGGGTGAGCTCTTCCACGGTTTCGCGCACGCTGGCTGAAGCCGCCCCTTGGGTGCCATGCACAGCCAAAAACGCCTTCATCATGGCCACTGCAATTTTGCTGGGTTCAAATGGCACCACCGCCCCGTTGCGGCGAATGATTTGGTACTGGGCAACGCTTGCTTGGGCTGGTTGATGGGCCCCTTGCGCGGGCGTGCCGCCTAGGTTGACTGGAGCGGGAGAGGGGCTGATATTGGTGCTGGTTTGCATAAGGCGAGGGCGTGTTTAGAGTGGGTAAAAAGAAGAAAACGTCAGAAAGGAGCGGTCGGCACGTCGCGCCGAGGTGACACTATACCTAGTGTGTATGACGTTGCCAAGACAACAGCACTAGTGTATCCGGGTAAATCACTAGTCGCCCAGGGTGACCCCGAATTCCCGCTCCAGGGAGGCGAGTTTGCCCCACGCAAAGCCGGCCCCGGGGTCGTGCTTTCGCCCAGGGGCAACATGCTCGTGGCCGACCACCGCGGTGATGGGGTGCTGACCGCACAGCTGGCGCAGCAAGGGCAGCAGGGTGCGGTATTGGTTACCGGTAAAGCGGCGTCCCTCCAGCCCTTCGAGCTCAATGCCAATCGAAAAATCGTTGCACCCGGCGCGTCCGCGCCAGGTGGAGACCCCGGCGTGCCAGGCGGCGCGCTGGGTGCTTACAAATTGGGTCAGTCCGCCGTCGCGCCAAATCACAAAATGCGCCGACACCCGCAGCCCTTGAACTGCTGCAAATGAGGGGTGGGCGTCGGGGTCGAGGCGGTGCGTAAAGAGCGCCGTGACCGCGCCGTTGCCGTACCGCCCCGGCGGCAGGCTGATGCTGTGCAACACCACCAACGAGACGTCGCCGGTGTGGGTGCGAGCCTGGTGGTGGGCGCTGGGTTGAACCCGCGCCAAGGGGTGCCAGCCCATCGGCCAGTGGCTGGTGTTAGTGTGTGGCTTGGTCGCCATGCGCTTGGCGGTGCGCGGCGCTGCAGTACAGGCCCAGGTGGCCGCTGACCATGTCGGCGCGCGCCATATGAACATCGCAGTGGGCACAGCGGGCCATGGGCTGTGGCTCGGCCGCTTGCTTGGCGGGCGGGCGCGGCGGCGGCTTGACGGCCTGTTGCCGCCGCGCACGCCACAACCAGTAGCCAAAGCCCAGCGCCAGCAACAGCAAGAGAATTTTGGCCAGCACCATCATCGTTATCGCTGCAGCAACACTTCAAGTACAAAGCGCGAGCCGATGTAGCCCAGCACCAACAGGGTGAGCCCACCGTACAACATACGCATGGCCACGCGCCCGCGCCAACCCATAGCCGCACGGCCAACAATCAGCGTGGCAAACACCACCCAGCCCAGCACCGACAGCAGCGTTTTGTGATCGGCGCGCCACGCCACCCCAAACAGGCTTTCGGAGAACCCAATGCCCACCACCAACGTGGCGCTGAGCAGGGCAAAGCCCAGGTGCAAAAAACGAAACGTCAGCCGCTCCAGGGCCAGCAGCGGCAGGTCGCCCGATGTGGGTTGGGCATGGCGCATGGCGCGCTCGGCGCGTTGCATTTGCCACCCGTGCAGCGCGGCCATGCCAAGCAAGGCGTAACTGGCAAACCCCAGCGCCGAGTGCAGGGGCGCCAAAAAGGTGCTCAAGCCGGTGTGTGGCTTGCCCGGAAACCACCATGCCAGCAGCACCGCCAGGGCGCCCAACAAGGCCATGGCCCAGTGCACCCGCAGCTCGGGCAGCAGCCGCACCTCGACCGCGTAGACCGTGGTGGCCAACCACATGGTGATCGAAATCGCCACCGCAAAGCCCAATCGCGGTTCGGGTTGCAGCCACATCAGCAGCAACGCCAGTGCGTGCAACAGCCACGCGCCAATCGCCAGCCAGCGGCGCGGCAACGCCGTCATGCGCGCGTGGCCCAGCGCCAGCGCGGCGTAGCTCAACGCCGCCAACCACGACACCGCCGTTTGCATCACACTGGTGACTACAATCATTTCCGCAGTGTAACCATCCCAGGCGCCGCCGGCGCACGCAAAGTCCCCACCTCATGGCCTCCGTCCTAACCGAACGCCTCGGTCGCGTCATTAAACAAATGCGCGGCCAAGCCCGCATCACCGAGAGCAACGTGGCTGAGATGCTGCGTGAGGTGCGTATGGCCCTGCTGGAGGCCGACGTGTCGGTGGCGGTGACCCGCGACTTTTTGGCCAAGGTTAAGCAAGAAGCGCTTGGGCAAGAGGTGGTGGGTTCGCTCACCCCCGGTCAGGCCTTGGTTGGGGTGGTGCAGCGCGAATTGGTGGCGGTGATGTCGCCCAGCCCAGGGCAACAGGCCGAACTGAATTTGGCCAGCCAGCCACCGGCGGTGGTGCTTATGGCCGGCTTGCAGGGCGCGGGCAAAACCACCACCACGGCCAAGCTGGCGCGCTGGCTGCAGCAGCGTAAAAAGAAAGTGCTCACCGTCAGTACCGACGTCTATCGGCCGGCGGCGATTGAGCAGCTGCGGGTGGTGACCGAGCAGGCGCAGGCCAGCTGGTTTGCCAGCGATGTTTCGCAAACGCCGCAAGCGATTGCCGAGGCCGCGCTGGCCCACGCCCGCACGCATTATTTTGATGTGCTGTTGGTGGATACCGCTGGCCGCTTGGCCATTGATGAGGCCATGATGCAAGAAATTCAGCGCTTGCATGCGGCCTTGAACCCGGTGGAGACGCTGTTTGTGGTGGACGCCATGCAGGGTCAAGATGCGGTCAATACCGCGCAAGCCTTTGCCCAGGCGCTGCCGCTGACCGGCGTGGTGCTCACCAAAACCGACGGCGACGCCCGTGGTGGCGCGGCGCTGTCGGTTCGGCAGGTTACCGGCGTGCCGCTCAAGTTTGCCGGGACCAGCGAAAAAATTGACGGGCTCGAGGCATTTGACGCGCAACGTCACGCCAGCCGTGTGTTGGGCATGGGCGATATTGTGGCGCTGGTGGAGCAGGTCACGGCGCAAGTTGACGCCAAGGCCGCTGAGCAACTTGCCGCCAAGGTAAAAACCGGGCGCTTTGACCTGAACGACTTTTTGGCTCAACTGCAGCAAATGAACCAAATGGGCGGCTTGGCCAACATGCTGGACAAACTCCCGGGCGAGCTCGCGGCCAAGGCGCAGGGCGCCGACTTGAACCGAGCCGAGCGTGACATGCAGCGCAAGGCCGGCATCATTTGCAGCATGACGCCGCTGGAGCGGCGCAAGCCCGAGCTCATCAAAGCCTCGCGCAAGCGCCGCATTGCCACCGGCGCCGGGGTTCAGGTGCAAGAGGTGAATCGTTTGCTCAAAGAGTTTGAGCAAATGCAGGGCATGATGAAAAAAATGAAAGGCAGCGGCATGGCCAAGCTCATGCAACGCATGGGCGGCATGAAAGGCCTGCCACCCGGTTTGATGGGGCGCTAAAGCGCCGCCGGCTCTTGCAGCCTAAGTTCGCCGCGCAAAGAATGCGGATACGCATGGGCGATGTGCAAATCAACCATTTGCCCAACCAAGCGCTGCCCTTGGGCGCCAGCGTCGAAGTTCACAATCCGGTTGCATTCGGTTCGCCCCATGAGTTCGTTCGCGTCGCGTTTGGAGCGGCCTTCAACCAACACCCGTTGCACGGTACCCACCCGGGTTTGCCCAATCGCTGCCGCCGATGCGGTCAACGCCGCTTGCAGGCGTTGCAAGCGTTGCAATTTGATCGCGTGCGGGGTGTCGTCGGGCAGGTTGGCCGCCGGTGTGCCGGGGCGAGGGCTGTATATAAAGCTGAAACTGGCGTCGAACTGCAACGCCTCGACCATGGCCATGAGTTGATCAAAGTCGGCTTGGGTTTCACCTGGAAAGCCCACAATAAAGTCGGAGCTCAACGACAGGTTGGGGCGTATGGCGCGCAACTTGCGCACCGTGCTTTTGTATTCAAGCGCCGTGTAGCCGCGTTTCATGGCCATGAGCACGCGGTCTGAGGCGTGCTGCACCGGCAGGTGCAGGTGGTTAACCAGCTGCGGGATGCGCGCGTAGGCGTCGATCAAGCGTTGGGTGAATTCTTTGGGATGGCTGGTGGTGTAGCGCAGACGCTCAATGCCCGGTATGGCGGCAACGTAATCGAGCAGCGTGGCAAAGTCGGCCACGTCGGCGGTTTGGCCCATGGCGCCACGATAGGCGTTGACGTTTTGGCCCAACAAATTGATTTCTTTAACCCCTTGCGCGGCCAACCCCGCCACCTCCACCAATACGTCGTCCAGCGGGCGGCTAACTTCTTCGCCCCGGGTGTAGGGCACCACGCAGTAGCTGCAGTATTTGGAGCAGCCTTCCATGATGGAAACAAAGGCTGAGGCGCCTTCGGTGCGCGCCGGCGGCAGGTGGTCGAACTTTTCAATTTCGGGGAACGCAATATCAACCTGCGGCCGGGCTTGCTGTTCGCGCTGCGCCAGCAGTTGCGGCAGCCGATGCAGGGTTTGCGGGCCAAACACCACGTCCACATAGGGCGCGCGGGCAATGATGGCCTCGCCCTCTTGGCTGGCCACGCAACCCCCCACGCCAATGCGCACGCCCTTGGCCTTGAGGTGTTTGATTCGCCCCAAGTCGGAGAACACCTTTTCTTGCGCCTTTTCGCGCACCGAGCAGGTGTTAAACAAAATCAAGTCGGCTTCGTCAACGTTGTCGGTGGCGGTGTAGCCTTCGGCCGCACCCAATACGTCGGCCATTTTGTCCGAGTCGTAGACGTTCATTTGGCACCCAAAGGTGCGGATAAATACTTTTTTAGCCATGAGCAGCCGGGTATTTTACGGCCGCGGCCGGGTTACAACGCGTTCAGAGGGATTTTGAGGTAACGCGTGCCGTTGTTCTCGGCCGGCGGTAGCTCGCCGGCGCGGATGTTGACCTGCACCGAGGGCAGGATCAGCACCGGCATGGCCAGCGTGGCGTCGCGTTCGCTGCGCATTTTGACAAACGAGGCCATGGGGGTTGAATTGCCGACATGAATGTTGCCCTGCCGCTGGGCACCGACCGTGGTGTGGCTTTGCACCGCGCGTTCGTTGGGGGGGTAGTCGTGACACAGGTAGAGCGTGGTGGCGTCGGGTAATTGCAACAGGCGCTGCATGCTTTGGTAAAGCGTCTCGGCGCTGCCGCCCGGAAAGTCGCAGCGTGCCGTGCCCACGTCTGGCGCAAAAATGGTGTCGCCAACAAACGCGATGTCGTCAAAGCGGTAGGCCACGCACGCCGGGGTGTGGCCGGGCACATGCATCACCTCGCCACGCAACGCCCCCACCTCAATCACCTCGCCGTCGGTAAACAAATGGTCGAACTGTGAGCCATCGAGTTTGAACTCGGGCTCGAGGTTAAAGATATCTTTGAACGCGCCTTGCACGTGTTTGATGTGCTCGCCAATGGCGATCTTGCCCCCGAGTTGCTCGCGCAAATAAGGCGCGGCCGACAAATGGTCGGCGTGGGCGTGGGTTTCGAGTATCCATTGCACCTGCAGTTGGTGCTCGCGCACATAAGCCACCACCCGGTCGGCGGATGCGGTGCTGGTGCGCCCTGATTTGGGGTCGTAATCCAGAACCGAATCCACGATCGCGCAGGCTGTGCCCACGCCCGCGTGCAGCACGTGGGTGAGGGTCCAGGTGGTGGGGTCAAAAAACGTCTCAACGTGACGGGACATGGCAAATTCCTTGTGCTTACTCAACGCGATGCATTCAGTATATTGCAAAATATATTATTCGGCAATATAATGTTTTTTATGAAAGCAATCGACACACCTCGCCCAGCGGTTGATACCGCCGCCATGCGCGTGGCCGCCGATCAAGCCGGCGCGTTGCTGCGCATGCTGGGCAACCCCGATCGGTTGATGCTGTTGTGTCAGCTGTTGCATGGGGAGTGCTGCGTGTCGCAACTGGAGGCGCGCAGTGGCATTTCACAGCCCACGTTGTCGCAGCAGTTGGCGGTGTTGCGCGGGGCCGATTTGGTAAGCACGCGGCGCCAAGGCAAACAGGTTTTTTATCGTATCGCCAGCGCGCATGCGGTGGCGTTGATTGAGTTGTTGTATCAGCGGTTTTGTGCCGCACCAAAGGAGAAAGCATGAACATTGCATGGGACGCATTCACCCCCTTAAGCGCCCTGATGGGGGGTATTTTGATTGGCCTGGCCAGCGGCGCCTTTGCGCTGCTCAAGGGGCGGGTGGCTGGTATCAGCGGCATCGTGGGTGGTTTGCTTGGCCCGCCCGCTGCCGGTGATCGAGGCTGGCGCTTGGCGTTTGTGGCGGGCTTGTTGCTGGCGCCTGCGGTATACGGCTTGTTTGCCACGTTACCCCCGGTGCAGGTGGATGCTTCCATGGGCACCTTATTGATTGCCGGCTTGTTGGTGGGGTTGGGGACGCGCATTGGCTCGGGTTGCACCAGTGGCCACGGCGTGTGCGGACTCTCGCGCTTGTCGCCGCGCGCGCTGGCGGCCACCGTCACTTTCATGGTGGCAGGTTTTGTCACGGTGGCGCTGGTGCGCCACGTTGCTTGGGTTTAAGGGGTACATCATGCAAAAACAAATCATTTCTTTGTTGGTGGGTTTGGTGTTTGGTTTGGGCCTGATCGTCTCGGGCATGACCAACCCAGCCAAAGTGGTTGGCTTTTTGGATTTATTCGGTGCGTGGGATCCGTCGCTGGCGCTGGTGATGGGCGGTGCAATTGGCGTGGGCGTGGTGTTTTTCCGCTTGGCGGGCCAGCGCACCCAGGCCGTACTCGGTGGCCCCATGCATTTGCCGACACGGCGCGATGTGGACCGCCGCTTGGTGGTGGGTGGTGTGCTGTTTGGCGCAGGCTGGGGATTGGGTGGTTTTTGCCCAGGCCCAGGAATTGTGAGCGTGGGCTCTGGCAACGAAGCAGGCTATGTGTTTGTGGCGGCGATGTTGCTGGGCATGTTGGTGTTTGAGCGCTTTGAAAAGCGGCGCACCCAACGCGCCAACGTGTCTGCCGCCTAAGCATGTCGCGCCTGACTGCGCTCAAGGGCTGGCTGCCCGAGTGGCTGCGGCCCTACCGTGCCCAATGGCTGAGCGGTGACCTGACCGCTGGTTTTATTGTGACGGTGATGCTGATCCCGCAAAGCTTGGCGTACGCCATGCTGGCGGGGTTGCCGTTGCAGGTTGGCATATACGCCAGCATCGCGCCACTGGTGGTGTACGCGCTGTTTGGTACCAGCATGACGCTGGCGGTGGGCCCGGTGGCGGTGGCTTCGCTGATGACGGCCAGTGCCCTCACGCCGCTGGCGGCGCCAGGGTCGCCCGAGTACGTGGCCTTGGCGGTGCAGTTGGCCATGCTCTCGGGCCTGATGCTGTTTGTATTTGGCATGCTGCGCTTGGGGGCGGTGGCGCATTTTTTAAGTCACCCGGTGATCAGCGGGTTCATCAGCGGCTCGGCGTTGTTGATTGCGCTGAGCCAGCTCAAGCATGTGCTGGGCGTGGAGGCCGCCGGCCGTGGCGTGTGGAACAACCTGGTTGGCTTGGCCCAGGGCCTGCCCACACTCAATGGCGCCACCGCCATGATAGGCGTGAGCAGCTTGGCGTTTTTGTGGTGGGCGCGCGGTGGCCTGCCCCGTTTGTTGCAGCGTATGGGTGTTGCCGATGGCTTGGCGGCCACGCTGGCCAAGCTCGCGCCCATGCTGGCCGTGGTGGCGGCCACCGTGGCGGTGGCGTTGGGGCAGTTGCATCTAACGGCCGGTGTCAAGGTGGTGGGCGAGGTGCCAGCGGGGCTGCCATCGTTGGCGTGGGAAGCGTTGGATTGGTCGAATGTGTCGGTGCTGTGGGTGCCGGCGCTGCTGATTGGGTTGGTGGGTTTTGTCGAAAGCGTGTCGGTGGCGCAATCGCTGGCGATCAAACGTAAACAACGCATCGTGCCCAACCGCGAGCTGTTGGGCTTGGGCGCGGCCAATATGGCCAGTGCCATGAGCGGCGGTTATCCGGTGACAGGTGGCTTTGCGCGCTCGGTGGTGAACTTTGCCGCAGGCGCGCAAACGCCGTTGGCTGGTGTGATTTCGGCGTTTTTAATGGCGGTGGTGTTGGTGGGCCTAACCGATTGGTTTAGGCTGCTGCCGCAAGCGGTGTTGGCGGCCACCATCGTGGTTGCCGTGACCAGCCTGATCGACCTCAGCACGCTGCGCCGCGCGTGGCGCTACGACCGCGCCGACGCGGCGGCTTTGCTGGCCACCGCCGCTGGGGTGCTGGCGCTGGGGGTAGAGGCTGGCGTGTTGCTTGGCGTGGCCTTGTCACTCGGGGTGGTGGTGTGGCGCAGCAGTCACCCCCACATGGCGGTGGTGGGGCGGGTGCCAGGCACCGAGCATTTTCGTAATGTCTCGCGGCATCGGGTTGAGACCGTGGACGGGGTGTTGGCGGTACGCATTGACGAAAACCTATTTTTTGCCAACGCCCATGAGGTTGAAACCCAACTGCAGCAACTCAGCGCCGCGCAGTCGTCGCCGGTGCGACGCGTGCTGTTGATTATGTCGGCGGTGAACCGCATCGACAGCACCGCACTCGACATGCTGGAGGCATTCGATCAACAGCTCACCAGCCGCGGGCAGGAGCTGTGGTTGGCCGAGGTCAAAGGACCTGTGGCGGATCGGCTGGCGCGCAGCGACTTGGGGCAACGCTTGCAAGCACGAATTGTGTTGTCGGCGCACGAGGCCATGCAGCGGCTCAGCGTGACCTAGGCGTCAGCGCCACGCAAGGGCGCGGGCTAAACTGCAAGCCTTGCACGTTGTGCGCCCAGGTGACCTGCGTTATGCCCAAAACAAAAGCTGCAACCACACAAACGGGCGCCGCCGCCCGTGCCCGTCATCGCGCCCCAACCCGGGTGGGCATGCTGGGCTTGGGCATCATGGGTTCGGCCATGGGGGCCAACCTGATTCAAGCGGGTTTTGCTGTGGTGGGTTTTGACCCACGGCCCGGCGCGCGCCGGCAGCTTGAGCGTGCCGGTGGGCAGGCGGTATCGTCCATGGCTGAGGTGGCGCGCAGTGCCAGCGTGCTGCTGGTGTCGTTGCCTTCGGCGCAGGCGCTGGATGAGGCCACCCATGCGCTGCAGCAACACGCCAGGCGTGGCACGGTGGTTATTGAAACCAGTACCTTGGCGTTGCCAGACAAACAGCGCGCGCACGATGCCCTGGCACAAGCCGGGGTGGTGTTGTTGGACTGTCCGTTGTCTGGCACCGGGGCGCAAGCGGTAAATAAAGACCTTACGGTATACGGCAGCGGCGACACGCGCGCGCTGCGGCGCGTGCGACCGGTGTTGCAAGGCTTTAGCCACACCCAATTTGATTTGGGTGCATTTGGCAACGGCATGCGCATGAAGCTGATGGCGAATTTGTTGGTGGCGGTGCATAACGTGGCAGCGGCCGAGGCGTTGCTCATGGGCGAGGCCATGGGCATAGACCCGGCGCTGGCGGTGCAGGTGCTGCAAGGCGGGGCGGGCGGCTCGCGCATGCTGCAAGTGAGGGGGCCGATGATGGCCAAGCGTGGTTGGCGCCAAGCCACCATGAAGCTCGATGTGTGGCACAAAGACATGACCCTGATTGCCCAAGCGCTGGCGCAGACCCACGTTGCCGCCCCCACTTTTGCCGCCACCCAGCCGGTTTACCATGCCGCGATTGGCTTGGGTCATGCCAAGCACGACACCGGCGCGGTGTACAACGTGTTGGCGGCCATGAGTGGCCAAGCGCTTACGGCGGCGCCACGCAGCGGCCGGCGTCAACGCGCGGGTTCAAAATAACGGAGCACACCATGCAAGATTTTTCTGGTTTTGAAAAAGAATCCCACGCACTGGGCTACGGTGAGGTGCTTGAGCGCGTGTGGCAACCCAACGAGGTGCTGCCCACCCACACCCATCCCTTTGCCGTGCGGGCGCTGGTGGTGCAGGGCGAGTTGTGGCTAAGCTGCCATGGTCAAACCCAGCACCTAACGCCTGGGCAGCGCTTTGAACTGGAGGCCGACGTGCCGCACGCTGAGCATTACGGCGCACAGGGCGCGGTGTTTTGGGTCGCGCGCAAGCACGCCGCCAGCGCATGAAGCCGTGGCGCGTGTACGCCCCGTCGGCGCCGCCACCGTTGTATGTGCAGGCGTTGGGGGACCAGGTGCAATGGGTGGGCCCGTTTGAGCCTCAGCACCTGGCGGCACACGCCAACGAGCTGCGCGATGTGGTGGCCGTGGCCGGCATGGGTGACGCCAAGGTGCCCGCGACGTTGATGGATGCTTTGCCCGCGCTTAAGTTGGTGAGCATCATGGGCGTGGGCTATGACGGCGTGGACGTACCTGCAGCGCTTGCGCGTGGGGTGCAGGTGAGCCACACGCCCGATGTTCTGAATGACGACGTGGCCGACCTGGCCTTTGCCCTGATGCTGGCGGTTACCCGACGCGTGGTTGAGGCGGATCGCATGGTGCGTGCCGGGCAGTGGGGCCGGCGCGCCACGCCCACCGGCGTGCGCCTGACAGGACAGCGACTGGGCGTACTTGGCATGGGGCGGATTGGACAAGCCATTGCGCGCCGCGCCGCAGCCTTTGACATGCCGGTGACCTACACCGCGCGCTCCGCCAAGCCGGCGCTGCCCTACGCCTACGCGGCGAACGCGGTTGCATTGGCGCAGGCGGTGGATGTGCTGGTGGTGATCACCCCCGGCGGTGCGGATACGCATCATTTGGTGAACCACGAGGTGTTGCAAGCCTTGGGGCCGCAAGGGGTGCTGATTAACGTGGCGCGCGGCTCGGTGGTTGACGAAGCGGCGCTGCTTAAGGCCTTGCAACAGGGCGTGATCGCTGGCGCCGGGCTCGACGTGTACGAAAACGAGCCCTATCCACTGGCTGGCTTGTACACACTCGACAACGTGGTGCTTACCCCGCACGTAGGCAGCGCCACACCCAGCACCCGTCACGCCATGGCCGATTTGGCGGCGCGGAATGTGGTTTCGTTTTTATCCGGCCATGGGTTGCTGACACCGGTGCCGGAATGCGCCGGTGCGCCTACTTAATAGGTTCCGCGCCCGCCCGAAATATCAAACACCGCACCGGTGCTAAACGAGCAATCGGGGCTTGCCAGCCACCCCGCCATGGCCGCGATTTCCTCAACCTCGACAAAGCGACCCATGGGGATTTTGCTCAGCATGTAGTCAATGTGTTGCGGCGTCATGGAATCAAAGATCGGCGTTTTTGCCGCCGCAGGTGTGATGGCATTGACCAACACACCGTGCGAGGCCAGCTCTTTGCCCAGTGATTTGGTGAGTGCAATCAGCCCGGCTTTGGAGGCGCTGTAATGCGAGGCGTTGGGGTTGCCCTCTTTGCCGGCAATCGAGGCAATGTTGACAATGCGCCCGCCACCTTGGGCGATGAGGTGGGGCACCACCACCTTGCACACCATGAAAGGCGCCACCAAGTTCACCTCCACCACGTGCCGCCACACCTCGGTGTCCAGCTCCCAGGTGGCGGCGTTGCCACCGGTGATGCCGGCGTTGTTCACCAACACATCAACCTGCCCAAAGCTGGCCAGGGTGGCGTCAAACCCGGCGCGAATCGAGGTTTCGTTGGTGAGCTCCACGCCAAAAGCGGCCGCCGCTGCGCCCAATTGCTTGGCCGCGGCTTGCGCGCCACTCAGGTTCATATCCCACAGCGCGACCTTGGCGCCCGAGGCCACAAAGCGCTGTGCAATGGCCAACCCAATGCCTTGGGCCGCGCCGGTGATGATGGCCGTGCGGCCGTTGAGGTCCAGCGTGTTCATGTCAATCCTTGAAGCGCTTGGGCGTTGCCATGGGCGCGCATGTCGTTGATGTATTGCTCAATCACCGAGGCAAAGTTGGCGTCGGCTTGCAGCCCCAGCACCTCGGTGGCGGTACCCTTGGCCGCCGCCTGTGGCCAGTTGGCAACGATGCCGGCAATGCGTGCATCGTGCTCAAAGACCACGCGCTCGCGCACCGCTGGCCCCGCCACCTCTTGCAGGGCGTCCAACATTTGTGCCACGGTCACATTGAGGGCAGGCAAATTGACGGCCAAGCGGCGCTTGAGCAGCTCGCGGGGTGCGTTAAATACACCGATGATGCTGGCCACCGTGGTGCCGGGCGACGACACCGGGTGCGCCACATGAATATCAACCGGGCAGACCGATGGCGTGCCCGCCAGCGGCTCGCGCAAGATGCCACTAAAAAACGACGACGCCGCGCCGTTGGGCTGACCCGGGCGAACGGTGACCGTCATCAAGCGCGCGCTGCGCCCGTCAATGAAGCCTTTGCGGGTGTAGTCGGCGATCAGGTATTCGCACATCAGTTTGTGCGTGCCATACGAGGTTTGTGGCGCGGGCAGGGTGTCTTCGGTGACTGGCGACGCCAGCGGCAGCGCCGGGTCGGGGCCATACACGGCAATTGAACTGCTAAAAAACACCCGCGGCACGTTGCCGGCGCGGCGCAGCCCCTCAAGCAACAGGCGTGTGCTGTCTAGGTTGGAGCGCAGGCCCAATTCAAAGTCCAGCTCGCACTCGCCAGAGACCGCCGAGGCCAAGTGAAACACGCCGTCAAAACCCGAGGCAAACAACTCACCTTGCTGCAGCATGGGCCCCACGGCAGCCGTGACGCGCGGGTGCGCGCTGAGGTCGGGCGGCAGCGGGTACTGGTCGGCCAGTGTCAATGAAAAATCGCTGTTGAATGTGCTTGGTGGCGTGGCCAGCAGCGACCTTGCCAGCCGCGCACCCAAAAAGCCGCCAGCCCCTGTGATCAGTATGCGCTTCATGTGTCTCTTGTTGCCCCCAAGCGTTGATGGCTTTGGCCGTTGTTGGCGCAGCCCCTTGGTTAACCGGTTGCTGCGACGAACATGTTAAATGACCATGCCACCGTCTACGTTAAAGAATGCGCCGGTGGTGAACGAGCCTTCGTCGCTGGCCAAAAACACCGCGGCCGCGGCAATCTCTTGGGCGGTGCCCAAGCGCCCCAGCGGCTGGCGTGCCACAAACATGGCGTGCACCGCTTCTGGGGTTTGGCCGCTGGCTTGCGCTTGCGCGGCAATGCGCTGCTGCAGCGAGGGTGACGCCACCGTGCCTGGGCAAATCGCGTTGCAGCGCACATTGTGTGCCACGTAGTCGGCGGCAATCGATTTGGTCATGCCCAGCAACGCGGCTTTGGTGGCGCCATAGACAAACCGGTTGGGCAAGCCGCGCACCGTGCTGGCAATGGACGAGACGTGAATGATGCTGCCCCAACGCTGCGCCACCATGCCGGGTAAAAAAGCTTGGTTGAGCTTGAACGCTGCACGGCAATTAATGGCAAAGGCAAAGTCCCATTCGTCGTCGGTGCAAGCCAGCGCATCGCCGGCGTGCACGTGCCCAGCGCAGTTAAACAGCACGTCGATGGTGCCCACTTGCGCGGCGTAGGCGGCCACCGCTTGGTCGTCGAGCACATCGAGTACCGCAACTTGGATGTTGGCGTGGGCTTGCGCCAGTGTGGCCAGGGTGTTGGGGTTGATGTCGCTGGCGTACACCGTGGCCCCGGCTTGGGCAAACGCCAGCGCTGTGGCGCGGCCAATGCCTTGGCCGGCGGCCGTCACCACGGCGCGTCGCTTGGATAAGTCGAACATGGGTTGTCCTTGTTGCTGATCGGGGGCTAGCCGCGCCCCACAAAGGGCATTTCGTTGGCCATGACCGTGACTTGAAAGATGTTGGCGTTGAGCGGCAAATGCGCCATGGTTAAAAAGGTCTCCACCACGCTTTGCATGGGCATGCGAGCCTCGGGTCTTACCTCGCCGTCGGCTTGCAACACGCCCGCAGCCATGCGCTCGGTCATGGCGCTGGCGACGTTGCCAATGTCGATTTGACCCACGGCAATACCCAAGCGTCGTCCGTCCAGTGAGGCCGCTCGGGTCAGGCCATTGATGGCCGATTTGGTGGCGGCGTAAGCAATGGACGAAGGGCGTGGCACCTGCGCCGAGATTGAGCCGTTGTTGATGATGCGGCCACCGCTTGGCTGTTGCGCGCGCATCAGGGCAAAAGCATGGTGCAAGCAGTAAAACGCGCCGTTGAGGTTGACGTCAACAATGCTGCGCCATTGGGCGGGGTCAAGTTCGTCGGGTGTGGCGGTGGGCTGGTTCAGCCCGGCGTTGTTAAACAGCAGGTCCAAGCGCCCGTGTTGCGCTTTGATGCGTTCGAACAAAGCCGCCACCGCGCCTTCATCGCTGACATCGGCTGGGTAGACCGTGGCCAGTTGGCGCTGGGCTTCGGGTAGCGCCTGCACCGTGGCCTGCAGCGCTTGGGCGTTGCGGCCAACACACCAGGTGTGCCAGCCCCTTTCAATCAGGGCTTGAGCGCAGGCTTGGCCAATGCCCGCACTGGCGCCTGTGACCAGTGCAATACGGGTTGTGTCCATGGTGTTGGTCCTTTTTAGTGGTTGTCGCGGGGCACAAAGTCGCCACGTTGGCCGCGCAAAAAGTCGAGGTCAGCGCCTTCGTCCGCTTGCAGCACGTGGTCAATGTACAGCTTCCAGTAGCCGCTGCTCAGCGCCGGTGCGGGCGCTTGCCAACGCGCCAAGCGGGCCGCCAATTCGGCTTCGTCTACGTGCAGGTGCAGCGTGCGGGCGGTGACGTCCAGCGTGATCAGGTCGCCGTTTTGCACCACCGCCAATGGCCCACCGGCGGCGGCTTCGGGTGCGGTGTGCAGCACCACCGTGCCATACGCTGTACCGCTCATGCGCGCGTCTGAAATACGTACCATGTCGGTAATGCCTTGCCGCAGCACCTTGGGCGGCAGCGGCATGTTGCCCACTTCAGCCATGCCGGGGTAGCCCTTGGGGCCGCAGTTCTTTAGCACCAGCACGCAGTCCGCGTCCACGTCCAGCGCCTCGTCGTCGATGCGCGCGTGAAAGTCGTCGGCGTCTTCAAACACCACCGCGCGTCCGGTGTGCTGCATCAAGTGGGGGCTGGCAGCGCTGGGCTTGATCACCGCGCCGCGTGGCGCCAAGTTGCCGCGCAGCACGGCAATGCCAGCTTCGGGCTTAAAGGGTTGGTCAAACGGCTGGATGACCTCGGGGTTGAAGTTCGGTGCCTCAGCGATGTTGTCACCCACGCTGGCGCCCGATACCGTGAGCGCGCCGGTGTGCAGCTCGTGGGCCATGGCGCGCATCACCGCGGGTACGCCGCCGGCGTAGCAAAAGTCTTCCATTAAATACTGCCCCGAGGGCTGCAGGTTGACCAAACACGGCAGGCGGCTGGCAAGTGTGTCAAAGTCGTCCAGCGACAGCGGTACGCCCAGCCGCCCAGCCAAGGCGGTGAGGTGAATCACCGCGTTGGTGGAGCCGCCAATCGCGGCCAAGACTTTGATGGCGTTTTCAAAAGCCTCACGCGTGATGATGTGCGACATCCGCACGTCGTCTTTCACCATTTGCACAATACGCCGCCCGGCTTGACGCGCCAGCACATTGCGGCGACCGTCCACCGCCGGGTATGCGGCGTTACCGGGTAGCCCAATGCCCAGCGCTTCCACCATGCTGGCCATGGTGGAGGCCGTGCCCATGGTCATGCAATGGCCGTGGCTGCGGTGCATGCAGCTTTCGGCTTCGGTAAATGCCTCAAGCGTTAAGGTGCCGGCGCGCACCTGCTCGCTCATGCTCCACACCCCGGTACCTGAGCCCAGCTCTTGGCCGCGCCATTTGCCGTTGAGCATGGGGCCGCCACTCACGCCAATCGTGGGTAAATTCACGCTGGCCGCGCCCATAAGCAAACTGGGCGTGGTTTTGTCACAGCCCATCAGCAGCACCACGCCATCCATGGGGTTGCCGCGAATGCTTTCTTCCACGTCCATTGAGGCCAAATTGCGATACAACATGGCGGTGGGGCGCAGCATGGTTTCACCCAGCGACATCACCGGAAACTCCAACGGAAAGCCGCCGGCTTCGTACACCCCAATCTTGACTTGCTCGGCAAGCGTGCGAAAGTGGGAGTTGCACGGTGTGAGTTCAGAAAAGGTGTTGCAAATGCCAATCACCGGCCGGCCGTCAAACTGGTCGTCGGGTACCCCCTTGCCCTTAACCCAACTTCGGTACACAAAGCCGTCACGGTCTTGTCGACCAAACCAAGCTTGGCTGCGCAGTTGGCGCTTGTTCGATGAATCGCCCATTGACATGCTCCGAATCAATCAGGGGTTTGCATCATAGGGGGCGGGTTACGTTAGTGGGGGTTGCCGGGCTGATCGGTTGGTGGGTCGCCGGGGTTGGCTTTGGCTGCGTCGCTCTGCGCTTGGCGTTTGGCGCGCTCTTTTTTTAGATCGCGCAATTGGTGCCAGGCAAACACGAACACCAGCAAAAAAACGCCCAATTCAATCCACATACCCATGTCGCCTCCTTGCTGCCCGGGTGCGGCAGGTTTTGGCATGATAGAGCCCTGTTGTGCAATTTGGAGCAAACGCCATGCCTTTTCCCTGGTCCTTGGTGGCCAAAGTGGTGCCTTGGGGCGAAGTGGCCAAACGCGCCCCCGAAGCCGTGCGCCGTGCCAAACAAGCCTATGCCAGCCACCGCGCTGGGGGTGCGTTGGTTGAGCGTTTGGATCACTTGGTGCTTACCACGGCGCACAAGGACGCTTGCTTGGCCTTTTACACCGGCGTGTTGGGCATGACCTTGCATACCTTTGGCGACGGTCGGCTGGCGCTGCACTTTGGTCAGCAAAAAATCAATCTGCATATTAAGGGTCAAGAGTTTGAGCCCAAGGCCACGCACCCTGTGCCGGGTGCGTTGGATTTATGCTTTTTGTCTGTGGTGCCGCTGGATGAGGTGATGCAACGCCTGCAACAAGCAGGTGTGCCGATTCTGCAAGGGCCGGTGCCGCGCACCGGTGCCGTAGGACCTATGCGCTCGGTGTACGTGCGCGACCCCGACGGCAACTTGATTGAAATCAGCGAGCCGTTAAGTTAACCCCCCTTTTTTTCAACTCTCCCTCTACCCACTACCCCCTTATGCAAATCGATATCACCACCTTGCCGGCTGCGGCGCAGTACAAGCTGATTACGTCCACCATCGTGCCGCGCCCGATTGCGTTGGTGACCACCCAAGACGCGCAAGGCGCGGTCAACGCCGCGCCTTACAGCTTTTTTAATGCCATGGGTGAAGACCCGCCCATTTTGGTGTTGGGGCTGGAGCGCCGCGCAGGCAGTGAGCAACTCAAAGACACCACGGCCAACATCGAGCGCAGCGGTCAATTTGTGATCAACCTGGTGGACCACACCATGGCCGAGGCCATGAACATTTGCGCCATCGACTTTCCGCCGGGTGAATCCGAAATCGACGCCGCGGGCTTGCAGCTTGAAACCAGCCAGCGCGTTGCGCCGCCGCGCGTGCAGCAAAGCCCGGTGTCGTTTGAATGTGAGCTGTTGCACCTCATGCCCATCGCCCCACGCCGTCACCTGGCGATTGGGCGGGCGGTCTATATGCATGTGCGCGACGGCCTGCTTGACCCCGACACCGGGTACGTCTCCCCCGAGCGGTATCAACCACTGGGGCGTTACTTTGGCCGGCTGTACATCAAAGAATCGCAGCTTTTTTCTATGACGGTGCCCACCCACGCCGATTGGTTGGCGCAACAAAACAAATAGCGCCGTGCCTCGGTTTGCTGCCAACGTATCGCTGCTGTTTACCGAGCAGCCTTTCTTGCAACGCTTTGAGGCGGCGGCCCAAGCCGGCTTTGAGGCGGTGGAGTGTTTGTTTCCGTACAGCCATCCGG
Source organism: Candidatus Fonsibacter lacus (assembly GCA_009921245.1). Lineage (GTDB taxonomy): Bacteria > Pseudomonadota > Gammaproteobacteria > Burkholderiales > Burkholderiaceae_C > RS62. The sequence continues at coordinate 21,961 of RFXW01000009.1, forward strand.
CCACAGAAGTTGCTGCGGCGTTGCGCGACAGTGGGCTGCGTATGGTTTTGCACAACGCACCACCCGGGCAGTGGCAGCAAGGCGAGCGCGGCTTGGCGTGCCTACCTGGACGCGAAGATGACTTTAAGCAAAGCCTGGCGCAGGCGCTGCGTTACGCCGACGCACTCGAGGTGCCGCGCGTACACGTGATGGCGGGTTTGGTGCCGGCGGGTGTGCCACACGCCACATGGCATGCCACCTGGCTGGCCAACTTACGCCACGCCGCGCACGAACTTGCCGCCGCGGGGCGACAGATGCTGCTTGAGCCACTGAACGCACACGACGTACCGGGTTACGCGCTGGGCAGTGTGGGTCAGGCCGAGCAACTGTTGGATACCTTGCAGGCACCCAATGCCGCGCTGCAGTTTGATATTTACCACGCCCAGCGCACCCAAGGCGAACTGGCCAGCACCCTAACCCGGGTGCTGCCACGGGTGGGACATATGCAACTGGCCGACGTGCCGGGCCGCCACCAACCGGGCACCGGCGAAATTGCCTACCCCTTTTTGTTTGAACACATCGACCGTCTGGGCTACAACGGCTGGATTGGTTGCGAATACCACCCCACAGGCAGCACCCAAGAAAGTTTGGGTTGGTTGCCGCGCACCGCATGACGCCGCCGCCACCGGTGGCGCTGCTGCGTGCCATGCTGGACGCCGCCATTGCCTCGGCCCAACCCGCCAACTGCTTGCCACCGCACCTGCCCCAAGCACAAGACATATCAGGCCAACTGGTGGTTATTGGTGCGGGCAAAGCGGCAAGCAACATGGCGCGCGTGGTGGAACAACACCACACCGGGCCCCTGCGCGGGGTGGTGGTTACGCCGTATGGGCATGGTGTGCCGTGCCAGCGTATACGCGTGCTTGAGGCCGCGCACCCCGTGCCCGACGCCGCCGGTGAGCGCGCGGCACGCGAGTTGATGGACGCCGTAAGCGGCCTAACCCCGCACGACACCGTGCTGGCACTGATCTCGGGTGGCGGCTCGGCGCTGCTGCCTATGCCGCTGCCTGGCCTAAGCCTGACAGACAAACAAGCCGTGAACCGCGCCCTGCTTGCCTGTGGCGCCAGCATTGGCGAGATCAACATCGTGCGGCGTCACTTGTCTGCCATTAAAGGAGGGCGTTTGGCGCTGGCCTGCCACCCCGCGCGGGTTATTACGCTGATGATCTCCGACGTGCCGGGCGACGCCCCGGCCGACATCGCCTCTGGCCCCACCGTGGCCGACGCCAGCACCTGCGCCGAGGCGATGGACATCGTGCAGCGCTACCGGTTGCCGCTGCCGCCCAACGTATGGGCTGCTCTGCACACGCCCGAGGCCGAATCGGTTAAGCCGCAACACCCTGCGCTGGCCGGGCATCAAACCACATTGGTTGCCACCCCCGCTCTGGCGCTACAAGCCGCAGCGGCTGTGGCCCAGCAACAAGGTGTGGTGGTGCACGTATTGGGCGACGCCATTGAGGGCGAAGCCAAAGACGTGGGCAAAATGCTTGCCGGCATGGCCACCCACGTGGCCCAGCGCCAGCAGCCCTTTAAGACGCCCTGCATACTGCTAAGCGGCGGCGAAACCACCGTAACCCTGCACGGGCAGGGCAGCGGCGGGCGCAACGTGGAATGTTTGTTGGCCTTTGCCTTGGCCATGCGAGGTGCGCCCGGTGTGCATGCGCTTATGGCCGATACCGACGGCACCGACGGCACCCGCCCTGTGGCCGGTGCGTGGACTGGCCCCGATACCTTGGCGCAGGGCTGGGCTGCAGGTGTTAACCCGGCGCAAAGCCTTGCCAACAACGACGCCCACAGTTTTTTTGAAACCGTGCAAAGCACCGTGGTGACGGGACCAACGCACACCAATGTCAATGATTTTCGGGCGGTTTATATCGAATAAACCGGCGCTGTTGGTTCCCGCTTTTGCGTCCTTCAAGGCGTTGACAGTCGTTTGATGCTAGCCCTTGGGCGTGGGCGTTGCCCCTTTAAAGAATCTTCGGGCTTGTTCCTGAAAGTGCCCCAAGGCGGGTTCACTCCAAAGCAAAACACGGGATTTGTTGTCCACCACTTTTGCGCCTTCTGGCAACAACGCGAGTTGACTTGGTTTGATCTCTGGCCCATTGAGCGTGACCGCCGCTTGGCAACGGCGTCGCCGCTTCACCCAGGGCAGTGCCGCTCGAACCAACAGCCACCAAGTCCATGGAAACATGTACTCGCTGGTAAGTTTGACTACAAAATCTTTTGGAAAGGCACGCACCGTTTGGTAACTGACCCAGCTGATGAATCGCTCGTCTGCAATCAATGGTCGATGCGATAAATCGGGAAACTGTTGATACAACAACCGAAATTGTTCGGCAATAAACGCGGTGTGTGCTGGGTGATAGAGCACAAACGACGAATTGCCTCTGGGGTAGTGTTTGCCACGCGTTAACCGATAAATTGCACGACCCAAAACCCCAAAGGGAATCAACGCACTGTGCAGTAATGCCACGGTATGGGGTGTGGTTAAGAGTTGCACGGCTCGACTCAAATCGCCAAGCACAACGGTATCAAGGTCAACATACAGCGCGGGCATATCGGGGGGCACCACGCCAGACTCAAACATACAAAGTTTGGCTTGGCAGCCGCCGCGTTTAAGTGGTTCAGCCTGCCAGTAACTTGGCATATCAACCAAATGCACCTGCGCCCGCAACGTTGGCCTGGGCCTGTCCGTGATCAGCACAAACCGCGTGGGTTTGACCTTGGCCAGGTGGTCGATATGCCAAATAAGGTTGTCAATCAGCGCATCGTTGTACTTGGTTCCCCAGCACACCAGCACGCACTGCCATGTGGTACTCGTGGCGCTGGGCACAGCAAGCGGGCGTACCAGCCGACGCGCGATGTTTTAAGCCAGTCGCGGCAAAAGTTCATGGCAGTGCGCTTGGGAGGCTAAGGGGGCTGGAATGGTGGCTCTTCAGGGATTCGAACCCCGGACCTGCGGATTATGATTCCGTCGCTCTAACCAGCTGAGCTAAAGAGCCAGTGGCGCGAATTATATATCGCGCCGTTCGCCCGCCTGTGGGCTATTGGTGCTTGAAGTCGGGTTTGCGTTTTTCCACAAAGGCGGCCATGCCTTCTTTTTGGTCGGCGGTGGCAAACAGCGCATGAAACAGTCGGCGTTCAAACATCATGCCCTCGGCCAGTGGGCCTTCAAAGGCGTGGTCCACCGATTCTTTGGCCGCTTTCACCGCCAGTTGCCCGTAGCTGGCAATTTGTTTGGCTGCGCCCAAGGCTTCGTCCATCAGCTGCTCGGCCGGCACCACGCGCGCCACCAAGCCGCAGCGCTCGGCCTCGTGCGCATCCATCATGCGCCCGGTAAGGGCCAAGTCCATGGCTTTGGCTTTGCCCACCGCGCGTGGCAGGCGCTGGGTGCCGCCGGCGCCCGGAATAATGCCCAGCTTGATTTCGGGCTGTCCAAACTTGGCCGAATCGGCGGCAATAATGAAATCACACATCATGGCCAGCTCGCAGCCGCCGCCCAGGGCAAAACCATTCACCGCCGCAATCACGGGCTTGCGCACGCGGCGCAGGGTTTCCCAGTTGCGGGTGATGTAGTCGTGTTTGTACACGTCGGCAAAGCCATAGGTGGCCATGGCGCCAATGTCTGCCCCGGCAGCAAAGGCTTTTTCGTTGCCCGTAATCACCAAGCAACCAATGGCGTCGTCGTCGTCAAACGCCAAAGCGGCCGCCCCCAGTTGTTGCATGAGCTCGTCGTTGAGCGCGTTGAGTTGCTTGGGGCGGTTCAGCGTAATCACGCCCACACAGCCGGCTTCGGTTCGCGTTAACACGGGTGCGCTGTCGCTCATGGTGTCTCTCCTGCCACGTGGGCTGATGCGGTTGAGCCGAAACTATACCCGGGTAAACGATATGCCGACCGGCTGGTCGGTTTTGCTTATACTAAATTGTTACCTAGCAATTACAAAATCGTTTGGAGTGGGTTATGTCGGGCACCGCCAGTTCGGTTCATTTGGCCATGCACCAGTCGGTGGCATTGGTAACTTTGCATCGCCCGGAGTCGCTCAACAGCTTCACCCGCGCCATGCACCAGCAACTGTGGGCGGTGCTGGATGAGGTGGAGGCCAACCCCAACGCGCGGGCCTTGGTGTTAACCGGTGCCGGGCGCGGGTTTTGCGCCGGCGCCGACCTCAGCGAGTTCGATTTTGCCCCTGGCCCTGGGCTGGTGGAGCGCGCCAACCCTGGCCCGGTGATTGAGGAGAGCTTTAACCCCACCACCCGACGCCTTATGAACCTGCGGGTGCCCACGGTGGCGGCGGTTAATGGCGTGGCCGCAGGGGCGGGTATGTCGGTGGCCATGGCGTGCGATTTGGCGGTGGCCAGTTCGGCGGCAAGTTTTATTCAGGCGTTTAGCAAAATTGGGCTGATCCCCGACGCCGGCAGCAGTTGGTTTTTGCCGCGCCGCATTGGCCTGGCGCGCGCCATGTCCATGGCCATGTTGGGCGACAAGCTCAGCGCTGCTCAGGCGCTGCAGTGGGGCCTGTTGCACGAGGTGGTGGAAGGCGATGCCGCCGCTTGCGTGCAAGCCGCGTTGGCGTTGGCGCAACGTTTGGCGGTTATGCCCACGCGGGCGCTGGTGGCCACGCGCTCGCTGATGCGCGACGGTGAAACGCGCAGCCTTGACCAGCAACTCGACGCCGAGCGCGACGCGCAGGCGGCGCTGGGCAAGACGCACGATTACATTGAGGGCGTAACGGCTTTTTTGCAAAAGCGCGCGCCTGAATTTAAGGGGCAGTAAAGGTGAGCGCAGCCGCAGGCGATCAAACCCAAGACGCCCAAGCAACGGCTTTGGCCCAGCGCGTGGGTGAGGCAATGTTTGCTGCCGACCGTGCCAGCCGCGAAACCATGGGCATGGAGTTGTTGCACTGCAGCCCAGGGCGGGCCGAAATGCGCATGGTGGTGCAGCCCTTGCACCTTAATGGTCACGCGATTTGCCATGGCGGATTTATTTTTACTTTGGCCGATTCAACCTTTGCTTTTGCGTGCAACAGCCATAACCAAGTAACGGTGGCCGCGGGCGCGAGCATTGAGTTTTTACGCCCCGGTAAAGCAGGCGATGTGCTGACTTGTGTGGGCATTGAGCAGGTGCGCCAAGGACGCCATGGCGTGTACGACATGACCGTTACCAACCAGCACGGCGAGGTGGTGGCGGTGTTTCGCGGCAAGTCCGCACAAATCCAGGGAACGGTAATACCAACATGAAAGACGAGACTTTTGAGCTAGAGCCGATCGAAACCGCTTCGGTTGACGAGTTACGCGCGCTGCAGTTGCAGCGCTTGCAGGCCACCTTGGCGCATGCCTACACCAATTCACCGGTGTACCGCGCCAAGTTTGACGCCGCCGGGGTGCGCCCAGAAGACTGTCAACGGCTCGAAGACCTGGCCAAGTTTCCCTTCACCACCAAGGCCGATTTAAGAGACAACTACCCGTTTGGTATGTTCGCCGTGCCGCGTGAGCACTTGGCGCGTATTCACGCAAGCAGTGGCACCACAGGCAAACCCACGGTGGTGGGCTACACCCAATACGATATTGATACCTGGGCCAACTTGGTGGCGCGCAGTTTGCGCGCCTCGGGGGCGCGCCGCGGTGACATGGTGCACGTGAGCTACGGCTATGGTTTGTTTACCGGTGGGCTGGGGGCGCATTACGGGGCCGAGCGGCTGGGCCTCACGGTGGTGCCTTTTGGTGGCGGGCAAACCGAGCGTCAGGTGCAGTTGATGCAAGACTTCAAGCCCGACCTGATCATGGTGACCCCCAGCTACATGCTGGCGATTGCCGACGAGTTTGAGCGCCAAGGCATTGACCCCGCCAGCAGCAGCTTGCGCATTGGGGTGTTTGGCGCCGAGCCATGGACCAACGAGATGCGGGTTGCCATTGAGCGGCGCATGGGCATTGACGCGGTGGATATTTATGGCTTGTCCGAGGTGATGGGGCCAGGCGTGGCCAACGAATGCGTTGAAACCAAAGATGGCCCCACGATTTGGGAAGACCACTTTTACCCCGAAATCATCAACCCCGAAACCGGCCAGCCGGTGGCCGATGGTGAGTCGGGTGAGTTGGTGTTTACCAGCCTCACCAAAGAAGCCCTGCCCATCGTTCGCTACCGCACCCGCGATCTCACCCGGTTGCTGCCCGGCACGGCGCGCACCATGCGCCGCATGGAGAAAATCACCGGTCGCAGCGACGACATGATGATTGTGCGCGGCGTGAATGTGTTTCCCACGCAGATTGAAGAGTTGATCCTGCGCCACCCGGCCTTGGCGCCGCACTACCTGTGCGTGTTGCAAAAGCAAGGCCCCATGGACACCCTAACGGTTCGCGTTGAGGTGGCAGCGGGGCAGGCGGCAGACAGCCCCACCGTGGCGCAGGCGGTTAAGGCTTTGCAGCACGACATCAAAACCTTTGTTGGCAGCTCCGCCCAAATTGAGCCTCAGGCCGAGGGCAGCATGGAGCGCAGCATGGGCAAAGCCAAGCGCGTGCTCGACCTGCGCGGCTCGCGCTAAGCGCTGGGTTGCAGGCTGGCGCGGCGCTGCAAGCGCACCACGTGGGTGGTGGCGGGCCAGCGCCCTTGCAGCGTCATGATCTGCCCGTCGCGCACCACCATGCAGCGCCAGCGTTGGCTGCGGTCTACAAAGCGCGCGGCGTCGTCCAGTTGTTGGATTTGCCACCACTGGGCGCCTTGACGCTGGGCCAGCCACAGGTCGCCGGGCGCAAAGCCCGCGGCTTCGGCCGCGCCACCGCGCATCACATGGGTGACGCGCAAACCACCGGCCGCTGGCTCGGTGCGCAGGCCCAGCCGGGCGCCCAACGGTGCCTCGTCGTTGAACACCTCAACCCCTAGGGTATGCAGCGCGGTACTCACGGGCAGCGGCTCTGCCACGTGCACCCATTGTTGCAATTGCCTGGCCAACGCGTTCAAGCCCCATGCCCGTAGCACCCCATACAAGTCGGCCTCGCGCAACACGCCGTCGCCAATGCGTTGCCAGAGCGCTTGCATCAGGTGGTCCAGGCTGCGTCCGGCTTGGCGTAGCGCGGCATCAAGGCATAGCGCCACCAACGCGCCTTTGGTGTAGTAACTCACGGTGATGTTGGGCGTGTTTTCGCCCATACGGTAGTACTTGGTCCATGCGTCGTGACTGGCTTGGGCCAGACTTTGCACGTGTTGCCCAGGGGTTTGCGCCACTTGGTTGACGGTGCGCGCCAGCAGCTGCAGGTAAGCCGCGGTGCCAAGGCAGCCCGCGCGTACCAACATCAGGTCGTCGTAATAACTGGTGAACCCTTCAAAAAACCACAGCAACGACGTGTGGTTTTCGCGTTGGTAGTGGTAGCGCGCCAGTGGACGCAGGCGCTTGACGTTCCATGCATGAAAGTATTCGTGGCTGATCAGCCCCAGCAGCCGGGTGTAGCCATCGTTGGCGCGCAGCACCGGCCCGGGTTGCGGGCCGTGCGGTCCGCGTCGTGGCAAGTCGGCGCGTGGCGCCAATAGCGCGGTGTTGTTGCGGTGCTCCAAGCCGCCGTAGCCCTCGGCGCTGGTGTGCAGCATAAACACGTAGCGCGCAAAGGGCGGCGCTTCGCCGTTGGGGTGCCAAAAGTCAACATGCGCTTGCACCACGCGTTCGGTGTCGTGCAGCAGGCGGCGCAGGTCGGCGTGGCTGGGCGCACCGGTAACAAAGAGCTGGTGCGGCACACCGCGGTATTGAAATTGACCCAACCACCCAGGCGCGATGGTAAGGGGTTGGTCCACCAGTTCGTCGTAGTCGGCGGCAAGGTAGGTGCCATAGCCGCGCGCGTCGGTACGCTGCGGTTCAAGCCCCGTTACCACGCGCCAGTTGGCTGGCAGCCCTTGGCGCGCCACACGCAGCCGGTAGCCGCCGCGATGGCCCAGCACCTGCACCACCGTGGCCGCCGGGTTAATAAACACGCGGCTGGTGTCAACCATGGCGGTGCGCACCGAGGCATCGTGCGCGTACAGGGTGTAGCGCCACGTGATTGGGGCACTGCCTTGGGTGCGTGCTTCCCAGCTGTCTTTGCCCACAGCGTTTACGCTCAGGCGGCGTTGTTGCTGCCAGGCTTGGGGCGGGTGCATGTGTTGCGCGAATTCGCGCACCAAGTAGCTGCCCGGTATCCATACCGGTAATTGAATGCGCTGCCTGGGCCCCGTGGCTGGCGCGTGCACCGTTACGTGCAGCCTGTGGGCGTGGCGTTCGCTTAAGTCAAGCGAAACGTCCACTGGCATGACCGCGGCCATGGCCTAACGCCCTGCGGCGGTGGCGCGTTGCATCACCTCGGCGCGCGGAATGGCGCCCGGCGCGCGCGAGCCGTCGGCAAAGACAATCGTGGGTGTGCCGTTGATGCCGTGCTTGTTACCCAACGCAAGGTTGCGCTTAATGGCGTCGGTGTTGCATGTGCCTTGGCCTGGGTCAACCGCGTTGAGCATCCAGTCCAGCCATGCCTCGGCACGGTCAGCGGCGCACCAAATGGCTTGCGACTTGCGGTTGGAATCGGCACCGAGCACGGGATACAAAAACACGTACATGGTGACGTTCGCAGCCTGCATGTCGCGCTCAAAGCGTTTGCAGTAGCCACAGTTGGGGTCTTCAAACACGGCAATGCGCGGCCCGCCTTGGCCGTGCTGAATTTTGATCGCGTCGTCCCAAGGCAAAGCCGCAAAGTCAATTGCCAGCAATTGGTCGAGCCGTTCTTGGGTGAGGTTGCGGCGTTCTTTTAGGCTTAGCAGCGTGCCTTGCAGCACAAATTGGCCGGTGGCGTCGGTGTAAAACAAGTCGGTGCCCACGCGTACCTCAAACAACCCAGGCATGGGGGTTGAGCGAATCTCGTCGATCGTGGTGAGGTTAGGGAACGCTTGGCGCAGCGCTTGTTCAATG
>RFXW01000081.1 GCA_009921245.1 Candidatus Fonsibacter lacus
CGATGCTCACGCACCTCGACGATTCCGTGGGTAAGCTTTTGGCCAAGCTCGACGCTAATGGGCAGACCGAGAACACCATCATCGTCTTTCTCAGCGATAACGGAGGGCCCACGCGCGAGCTGACCTCCAGCAATCATCCCCTCCGCGGCGAAAAAGGCCAGCTGCTCGAAGGCGGCATCCGCGTGCCCTATGCCGTGACCTGGCCTGGCGTGACGAAGCCCGGAACGGTGATCAAGACGCCCGTCATCGCAACGGACCTCACGGCTTTGACCCTCGCCGCCGCCGGCGTCACGACGCCGGACGATGCCGACGGCAAAGACCTTCGCTTCCTGCTTGAGGATCCTGCCGCCAGCCCACCCCATGACACGCTTTAACAACCAACAAAAACGTCGCCGCGGTCTTAGCCGCCTATGGCACGCCACGCGCTATTCGCTGCAAGGCTTGGTGGCCACCTGGCGCAGCGAAGCGGCGTTTCGCACCGAGGTTTTGTTGGGCTTGGTCATGCTGCCAGCGGCATGGTTGCTGGGACGCAACCTGACCGAGGTGTTGTGGCTGATAGGGTCGGTTTTGCTGGTTCTGGTGGCCGAGTTATTGAACTCGGCCATTGAATCCCTGGCCGATCACGTGTCGCTGGAGCAGCACGAATTGATTGGGCGCGCCAAAGACATGGGCAGTGCCGCGGTGTTTTTAACGCTCTTGTTTTGCGGTGGGGTGTGGGCCACGCTGTTGCTGATTCGTATCGTTGAAGTTTAATTTCATGAAGTCAATGTCCAAACCAAACTTTTCAATCGCCGTGTACTGCGGCGCCCGCACCGGGCAAGACCCACAGCATGTGCAGGCAGCCCAAGCGGTTGGCCAGTGGATCGGTCAGCGCGGTGGCCAGTTGGTATACGGCGGCGGCAACAGTGGCCTGATGGGCGTGGTTGCCAACGCGGCCCAGCAAGCCGGCGCGCGGGTGGTGGGCGTGATTCCGCAAGCCCTGGTGGAGCGTGAGCTGGCCAAACAAGATTGCCACGAACTGCACGTGGTGCAAAACATGCATCAACGCAAGGCGCTCATGGCCGAGCACGCGCAAGCTTTTTGTGCCCTACCCGGTGGCATTGGCACGCTCGAAGAGCTGTTTGAGGTGTGGACGTGGCGTCAACTTGGCTACCACGACAAACCGGTGGGGCTGCTGAATGTGGGCGGCTATTACAACGACTTGTTGGCTTTTGTTGACCGCATGGTGCCCAGTGGGTTTTTGTCGCCAGCGCAACGCGAGCTGATGCTGGCGGCAACCGATGCCCCAAGCCTGTTGGCGCAGCTGGTGCAAGCCGCTGGGCTGCCCGACGTGGCGTTTGACCCCAGCCAAATCTAGGCACAGCGGGCGGCAACGCCGGGGTTACACCGCTTCGTCGTCTTGCTCGCCGGTGCGAATCCGAATCACGCGCTCCACCGCCGTAACGAATATCTTGCCATCACCGATTTTTCCGGTGCGTGCGGCGCGCACCACCGCCTCTACGCAGCGCTCCACATCGGCCGATGCCACCACCACCTCAACCTTAACTTTGGGCAAAAAGTCCACCACGTACTCGGCGCCACGGTACAACTCGGTATGGCCCTTTTGACGCCCAAAGCCCTTCACCTCGGTCACGGTTAAACCGGTTACCCCTTGTTCGGCAAGGGCCTCGCGAACCTCCTCGAGTTTGAACGGTTTGATGACGGCGGTAATTTGCTTCACGGGGGAACCTCGCATAATGGCCTTGTTGCTTTTATTATGCCGCCGCCCATGGCCCACGCCTTTGCCCCCGCCCACGCCGAGCGCTTGACCCTACCCCAGCACAGTGCGTTGCTGGTGCGCACGCGTGGCGACCACACCGAAAATGTGGTGTACGGCTCAGCCGCGTTGGTAGATGCCAACGGCCGCGTGCGTGCCACGCTGGGCGACGCGGCAGCGCCGGTGTTTGCCCGCTCAACCCTTAAGCCGTTTCAAGCCATGCCCTTGCTGGCTCAGCATGGGCGGGCGCTGGGACTGTCCGACGCCGACGTGGCGGTGCTGTGCGCCAGTCACAACGGTGAGGCTGCGCACGTCACCCGCGTTCAGGCGCTGTTACGCCAAGCCGGTGCCACCGAAGCGGATCTGCGCTGTGGCGTGCAAGAGCCCGCGTATTACGCGGCCACAGGTCAACGGCCTGAGCCAGGCACAAAGTTTCAAGCCTGCCACCACGGCTGCTCGGGCAATCACGCCGGGCTGATGCTGCTGGCGCAGGCCATGGGTGCGCCGCTGCACGGCTACGAACAAGCCCAACACCCGGTTCAGCAAGCGGTGCTGGCGGCCATTGCGCACTTTACCAACCAGGCACCCGAGCGCTTAATTGCAGCGGTTGATGGGTGCAACATCCCCACCTACGCGCTGCCGCTGACTGCGTTGGCACGTGCCTATGCGCAGCTGGTGGCGTCTGGGGGCGAAGACTCGGTTTATGGCAGCGCGCCGGCTTGGGTGTGGCAAAGCATGACACAACACCCCGCCTTGGTCAGTGGCGTGGCACGCCACGACTTGGTGCTGACACGCGCCGGACAAGGCGACTGGCTGACCAAAGAAGGCGCCGACGGGCTGCAGGTTTTGGTGAGCCAGCGGCGCCAACTGGCGCTGGCACTGAAAGTGGCCGATGGCAGCGCAACACACGCCATGCGCGCCATGGTGGCGGTACTTGAGCAACTGGACTGGATAGACGATCACGCCCGGCGCCAGCTTAGACCTTGGCTGGAAGACGAGGTGCGCAACAGCAGCGCACGCACGGTGGGGCGTTGGCGCCCGGTGTTGTCGTGGTTTCGCTTGGGTTAACGCCCAGCGGCTACCCAGCAAGGTGGCGGTAGCCCTGGGTGATGGGGTAGCGCCAATCACGGCCAAAGGCACGGTGCGTCACGCGCACGCCTATGGCGCCTTGGCGCCGTTTGTATTCGTTGACCCTTAGCAACTGCAGCACGCGTTGCACCACGTGCGGATCGTAGCCCAGTGCGGCAATGTCTTGCGGCGTTTGCTCTTGCTCCACATAAGCTTGCAAGATCGCATCGAGCACCGCGTAATCGGGCAAAGAGTCTTGATCGGTTTGATCAGGTCGCAGCTCGGCGCTGGGTGGGCGCTCAATGATGCGCGTGGGAATGGGGTTGGCCACCCCACCCAGCGGGTTGTGCCGATTGCGCCAACGCGCCAGCGCATACACCTGGGTTTTCACCACGTCTTTAATTACAGCAAAGCCACCCGCCATGTCGCCGTATAAGGTGCAATAACCCGTGGCCAATTCGCTTTTGTTGCCCGTGGTGAGCACCAGCGCACCAAACTTGTTGGAAATCGCCATCAGCAAATTGCCGCGCACCCGGGCCTGCAAGTTCTCTTCGGTGGTGTCTTGAGCCGCGCCGTTGAACACCGGGGCCAAGGTCTCACACAAAGCCTCAAAGGCTGGGGCCACGTCGCATTCGGTGTAGCGCACACCCAGCCGCTGCGCCATGTCGCGCGCATCAATTAAAGATATGTCGGCGGTGTAAGGCGACGGCATCATGACCGCGTGCACCTTGTCTGCGCCCAGCGCGTCCACCGCCAAGGCCAACACCACCGCCGAATCGATGCCCCCTGACAACCCCAACACAACCGATGCAAAACGGTTTTTCTGCACGTAGTCATGCAGCCCAAGCGTTAACGCCTGCCAAAGGTCAGACTCGGCGTCGTGCAGCGGCTCAAGCGTGCCCTGCCATTGGCCCGCGGTGGTATCCAAAGCCCAAACCGGCTGCGCAGCCACAAAGCCCGGCGCACGGGCGGCCACGGTGCCGGCGGCGTCCACCGCAAAGCTGCGCCCTTCAAACACCACCTCGTCTTGGCCGCCCACCAAATGCGCATAAGCCAGCGGCAAACCCAGGGCGCGTGCGCGCTGCGCCATAACCGCCTCGCGCTCGGCGCTCTTGCCCACGTGATAAGGCGAGGCGTTAAGCACCGCCAGCACCTGAGCGCCTTGTGCCTTGGCCGCTTGCGCCGGCTCGGCAAACCACGCGTCTTCGCAAATCAACAGGCCTACGTGTTGACCGCGCACCTCAAACACACAGCTCTGGTGGCCAGGCTCAAAGTAACGCCGCTCGTCAAACACCTGGTAGTTGGGCAAGCGCTGCTTGGCGTAGCGCGCCACGCACCGACCCGCATGCCACACCGTGGCGGCGTTGTACGCCAGCGGACCGCGCACGCTGCGGCCGTGCGCCAGCGCTTGCGCATCGAGCGCTTGCGGGTGCCCCAGCACCACGTGCAGCCCTTGCCACGCCGCGCATGCCTCGGCCACCTGCTGCACCGCCTGTTGGCAGTCGGCCAAAAAAGCGGGGCGAAGGTACAAGTCTTCGGCGGCGTAGCCCGCCAGCGCCAGCTCGGGGGTAAGCAACACATCCACCCCTTGCGCATGGGCTTGTTGCGCGGCGTCGATAATGCGTTGCGCATTGCCGCTTAGGTCACCAACCACGAAATTGCACTGTGCAACCGCAAAACGAAGCGTCATAAAAGCGTAGGCCAACCGTTTGTTAAAAACACCACCCCACCATGAGTGACCTGCATTATCACACCCGGCTGCTGAGCCATTGGGACGAGTTACCCGCCCAAAGCTGGGACGCGCTGCTTGAGCACAGCGCCGCCGGACAAAGCGTGGCGCCGTTTATGCGCTGGGCATTTTTGCGCGCCATGCAGGCCAGCACGTGCGCCAGCGAAGACACCGGCTGGGTGCTGCACTTGGTCACGCTTTGGCAAGATCAAACCTTGGTTGCCGCTTGCCCCGTGTACGCCAAAACGCACTCGTATGGCGAGTACGTTTTTGACTGGGCGTGGGCCCGCGCCTACGACGCACATGGGCTGGCGTACTACCCCAAGGGCTTGATTGCACCCCCGTTTAGCCCAGTACCCGGGTCGCGTTTGCTGGCGCGCACCCCAGAAGCCCGCCAAGCCCTGCTGCAAGCACTGGTCAACGTGGCCACCGAGCACCAATGGTCGTCCATGCACGCGTTGTTTGTACCCGAGGACGAGCGCCTGGCCTGTGAAGACGCGGGGTGGATGGTGCGCGAAACGGTGCAGTTTCATTGGCACAACACGCAGCCGGGTTGGCCCGACTTTGATGCGTTTTTGGCGTCGCTTAAGCAAGAGAAGCGAAAAAAAATCAAACAGGAGCGGCGTAAAGTGCAAGACGCCGGCTTGCAATTCTCGGTACTTGAGGGCGCCGCAATTGGCCAAGACGACTGGGACTTTTTTTACCACTGCTATGCCCAAACCTACCTTGAGCACGGCAACGCCCCGTATTTAAGCCGAGCATTTTTTGCCGAGGTGGCGCAACAACTGCCCCAGGCCTGGGTGTTGTTTGTGGCGCACACCGCCGCCGGCCAACGTGTGGCGTGCAGCTTGGTGGGGCTAAGCCACGACCGGCGCGTGGCTTACGGCCGGTACTGGGGAGCATTGGCGCGGGTCGATTCGCTGCACTTTGAAGCCTGCTACTACCAACCGCTGCAGTGGTGCATTGCGCAAGGCGTTGAGCGCTTTGAAGGTGGTGCCCAAGGCGAACACAAAATGGCACGGGCGCTGTTGCCAACCCGCCATCACAGTGTGCATTGGGTGGCGCATCCGCAATTTGCGCGCGCCATTGGCCAGTATCTTGACCGCGAAACCGAGGCCATGCACGAATACCAAGAGGCGCTTAAAACGCACACCCCGTTTCGCCAAACACCGAACCAGCACTAGGCGGCGGCGCGGGCAATACCCTGCGCCACCTCTTGCATGGCTTGCTCAGGCCCCTCCCAACCCAGCACCTTGACCCACTTGCCCGGCTCCAGGTCTTTGTAGTGCTCAAAAAAGTGCACGATGGTTTGCAAGCGCAATTGGTTGATGTCTTCGGGCTTTCGCCAATGGGTGTAAATGGGCAAAATTTTGTCCATGGGCACGGCCAACACCTTGGCGTCGTGGCCCGATTCATCTTCCATTTGCAACACGCCAATCGGGCGGCACGGCACCACCACGCCCGACATCAGCGGGTAGGGTGTGATCACCAGCACATCCACCGGGTCGCCGTCGCCGGCAATGGTTCGAGGCACGTACCCGTAGTTGGTGGGGTAGTGCATGGACGTACCCATGAAGCGATCCACAAAAATTGCACCCGAGGCTTTGTCAACCTCGTACTTGATCGGGTCGGCATTCATGGGAATTTCAATGATGACATTGAAATTTTGTGGCGCGTCATCGCCCGGCGTGACATTATCGAGTGACATATAGCGGTAACCTTGTAAGTGAGCAATCGGTTACGGCCGATCACCCTATTGGTGTTTACCCTGATTTTAAACATCAACCGCGGGCTGAGCGCCAAGTAGGCACCAAAGATCGTTACAGTGTGGAGCGCCACGCTGGCCGGGCGACTGCGGTGCGCCCCAACGCGCTGCAAGCTGTGATTCGTTAAATACAAACCAATTGGAGAACCATCAAGATGGGTATGAACGTGGTGTACTTGGCCATGATCTGCGGCGTGATTGCCGTGGTTTACGGATTGTTGACCCGCAGTTGGATTTTGGGTCAAGACGCAGGCAACGCTCGCATGCAAGAAATCGCAGCGGCGGTGCAAGCCGGCGCGGCGGCGTATTTGGCGCGCCAATACAAAACCATTGCCGTGGTCGGCGTGGTGCTGGCGGTGCTGATTGGTTTGTTGCTCGACGGCGCCACGGCGCTGGGCTTCATTATTGGCGCGGTGCTGTCGGGGGCGTGTGGCTTTATAGGCATGAACATTTCGGTTCGCGCCAACGTTCGCACCGCACAGGCGGCCACCCGCGGCATGGCTGCGGCGCTGAATGTGGCGTTTCGCGGCGGTGCCATCACTGGCATGCTGGTGGTGGGCTTGGGCTTGCTGGGCGTGGCCGGCTTTTTTGCCTACTTGTACGACGGCAACGTGGCCAACCTGGGTGACACGCTGCACCCGCTGGTGGGCTTTGCCTTTGGCTCCTCGCTGATCTCGATTTTTGCGCGTTTGGGCGGCGGTATCTTTACCAAGGGCGCCGACGTTGGTGCCGACTTGGTGGGCAAGGTAGAAGCCGGTATTCCTGAGGACGACCCACGCAACCCGGCCGTGATTGCCGACAACGTAGGCGACAACGTAGGCGACTGCGCGGGTATGGCAGCCGACCTGTTTGAAACCTACGCCGTCACCATCATTGCCACCATGGTGCTGGGCGTGCTGATGGTTAAGGCTGCAGCATTAAGCGCCGTCATTTACCCGCTGGCGCTGGGTGCGGTGTCTATCCTTGCTTCGATTGTGGGCTGCTTTTTTGTACGCGCCGCCGACGGCACCAAAAACGTCATGCCCGCGCTGTACAAGGGCTTGGCCGTGGCCGGCGGCTTGTCGCTGATTGCCTTTTACTTTGTAACGACGGCCGTGATTCCAGACAACGCCTTGGGCGCCGATGGCAGCCAAATGCGTTTGTTTGGCGCCAGCGTGGTGGGCTTGGTGTTAACCGCGCTCATGGTGTGGATCACCGAGTACTACACCGGCACCCAGTACAAGCCCGTGCAACGCGTGGCCGAGGCGTCTACCACCGGGCACGGCACCAACATCATTGCTGGCTTGGCGGTTTCCATGCGCTCCACGGCTTGGCCGGTGGTGTTTGTGTGCTTGGCAATTTGGTCGGCCTACGCCCTGGGCGGGTTGTATGGCGTGGCCATTGCCGCCACCTCCATGCTCAGCATGGCCGGTATCGTGGTGGCGTTGGACGCCTACGGCCCCATCACCGACAACGCCGGTGGCATTGCCGAGATGGCCGAATTGCCCAGCGCGGTGCGCGACATCACCGACCCACTGGACGCCGTGGGCAACACCACCAAGGCCGTTACCAAAGGCTACGCCATTGGCTCGGCGGGTTTGGCCGCGTTGGTGCTGTTTGCCGACTACACGCACAAGCTTGAAGGCTTTGGCAAGTCGCTGTCGTTTGACCTGAGCGACCCCAACGTGATCATTGGCCTGTTTATTGGCGGCTTGGTGCCCTACTTGTTTGGCGCCATGGCCATGGAGGCAGTGGGCCGCGCCGCGGGCTCGGTGGTGGTGGAAGTGCGCCGCCAGTTCAAAGAGATTCCGGGCATCATGGACGGCACCGCCAAACCCGAGTATGGGCGCGCGGTGGACATGCTCACGGCTGCAGCCATTAAAGAAATGGTGCTGCCCTCGCTGCTGCCTGTGGCGGTGCCGATTGTGGTGGGCTTGTTGCTTGGCCCGGTGGCCTTGGGCGGCCTGCTCATGGGCACCATCGTCACGGGTTTGTTTGTTGCCATTTCAATGTGTACCGGCGGCGGCGCCTGGGACAACGCCAAAAAGTACATTGAAGACGGCCACTTTGGCGGCAAAGGCAGCGAAGCACACAAGGCCGCCGTAACCGGCGACACCGTGGGTGACCCCTACAAAGACACGGCCGGGCCAGCGATCAACCCGCTGATTAAGATCATCAACATTGTGGCCTTGCTGATTGTGCCGCTGTTGGTGTAAGCCACTGGCTTAACATACCGGGATGTCTTCGCCTACGCGCGCCGTCATTCCGCTGCACGCGGCCCCCGAGGGGGCCGCTTTGCTTGCGCCGCCCGAGGCAGTGGGCCCTCACCTGCGTGATACGCTGGGCCGGCCGCTGCGCGATTTGCGCATCAGCGTTACCGACCGTTGCAATTTTCGCTGCAG
>RFXW01000082.1 GCA_009921245.1 Candidatus Fonsibacter lacus
GCGCCCAGCGGTTCTATGTGCTCGATTTGACCGACGGCGGTGATGATTCCGGTAAACATACCTCCGATTGTCTCAGGTTGTGATTGCCCCTTGCCAAAACGCGGCCCCATGGGGGGTGAGCACGCGGGTGCGGCGATCGGGGCCCACGCGTGTGTCGTCCAGCCATTGCAGCTGCAGGCCTTGATCGGGTGCAAGCAGCGGGCCCAAGTCACTGGCCAGCGCCCCTTGGCCCAGCCACAACGGCGCTTGGTACAGCAAAATTTCATCCACCAGACCGGCCTGCAGCAACGAGCCGTTGAGCGCTGGCCCAGCCTCGGCGTGAACTTCATTCACCTGGTGTTCGGCCAAGGCTTGCAGCAAGGCTTGCAGGTCGACTTTGTTGCCGTTGTTTTGCGGCAAATAAAGCGCGTGGGTATCGGGTGGTACCGCCGTGGGTGGCACATTGGCCGTGGCGTGCGCCCAAAAGCGGCGGCGCTGGGGCAGCCAAATGTTGGCCGAGGCAGGGGTTTGGCAGCGGCTGTCCACCACCACCACATGGGGTTGGCGTGGCGTGGTGACCTCGCGCACGTCCAGCCGTGGGTTGTCGTCGCGCACGGTGCCGTAGCCGGTCAGGATGGCACAGGCGCGGGCGCGCCAGGCGTGGCCGTCGGCACGCGCCTGGGCGCTGGTGATCCACTGGCTTTGTCCGTTGGGCAGGGCGCTGACGCCGTCGAGCGAGGTGGCCATTTTCATGCGCAGCCACGGCCGACCGCGTTGCATGCGGCTAAAAAAACCAATGTTCAACGCCACCGCTTCGGCTTGGCACAGGCCCACGGTGACATCCACACCCGCGGCGCGCAGCCGCTGCAAGCCGGTGCCTGCAACCAGCGGGTTGGGGTCGGTCACGGCGGCCACCACGCGCGTGACGCCAGCGGCCAACAATGCATCGCAGCACGGTGGGGTGTGGCCGGTGTGGGCGCAGGGCTCTAGGGTGACGTAGGCGGTGGCACCCTGGGTACTGGCGCCAGCTTGGGCGGCGGCGCGCAAAGCCATGACCTCGGCGTGCGCCCCGCCCACTGCCTGGGTGTGGCCACTGCCGATCACCGCCCCTTGCGGATTCACCAGCACGCAGCCCACGCGTGGGTTGGGTTGGCTTAGGCGCAGCGCGTGTTGCGCCAGCTCCAGGGCGTGTTGCATGTGGGCGGTGTCGGCCAAAGGGGTGTGCATGCATGCATGGTAGCGCCGTGTGGCGCTACCAGCAGCGCCCGCCGCCACTGGCCTGGCGTTGACCGGCGTCGGTTAGCGTAAGGGTGCCGCAACGGTCGGCTTGTTGGGCGCCAACTGGGCGGGCGTGCAGTTGCCAGTGCGGCGCCTGCCGCTGCAGTTCAAGACGGTAGTGCCCTTGTGGGCTGCGCTGCAACGGCGCGGGCAGGGTGGTGGGCGAATCGGGTTGGCTTAACCACTGCGCGGCCAACAGCAAGGCGGCGTGGCCATCGGCGCGGCGCGCTTGTTGTAGAGCGCCTTGCCCACTGGGCCACAGCCACGCGGTGAGCGTGGCAATCAAGGCCAGCACCAGCAACAGTTCGAGCAGCGTAAAGCCCGGCGCCGCTTGGGCGTGGCGTTGCCTACGTGCGGCCAAGGCACGTCGGTTGTCGGCTTGGTGCAAGGCTTGGGCATGTTCACGCCATGCTTGCCAGCCCATGGCTTGGTGCCATTGCGCCGACAGCCCAGCCAAAGCCACCGCCGCCAGCCATGGCAGCAACGCCAGCGCCAGCCAAAGCGCGGCACCGCGTTGGTTGGTGGCGCGGGTTGTTAAGGCTGTTGGGTGGGCGGCTGCGGGGTCATCCATTGCTGATTGATACCGGTTTGGCAGGCGCTGTTGGCCTGCTCCATCAAACATATACGCACCGCTTTAAGTGCGTCGATACCCACACTTTGTGCCGCCGCGCCAGACAACACCTGCCACTGGCCCGCCTGAGCCACCACCGCTTGGATGCGCCATTGGCTAACCGAGTCCAACGCGGGTTGTGCGCCCAAGCGCCGTTGGCTGGCGCAACGCAGGCTGTTGCCGCGCACCTCAAAGGTGTTTTGCCATGAGGTGGTTTGGGCGATTGGGTCGCCGTAACAGTCCACCCAAGGCCCGGGCCGCAGCCAAAGGGTGAGGCGGTTGCCCCGCACTTGCATGGCGTTGGCATGGCGCACCTGGCTTTGTATCCACCCCAGCGCGCGGGTTTGGCCCAGCCATTGGCTGCTGGCTTGGCGCGCTTGTTGGGCACTGGCTTGCAGTTGGGCCAGGGCCGGCAGCAACGCCGCCATGACCGCGCCCACCAAGGCGGTGGCGGCCAGCATGTCGAGCAAGGTGCTGCCGCCGTTTGGCACGGTGGGCTTAGCCAAACCAGCAACGCCTGGCCAAGGGTTGGGCGGGTTGCGCGCGATCAACCAAGCTGATGCACCACTGGCTGGCACCATGCAGGGCGGTGCTTAACTCCACCCTAGCCTGTACCGATGGCAGCATCGCGCGTTGGGTTTGCTGCCAGTCGTCCCACCACCACGCCGCAAAGTTGCTTGGGTTGCATGGTGCGGTTTGGCAATCGGCGCCACGTGGCCCATGCCGCGCCGCTTGCCAGTCGGCGGTCGTCATGTGCGGTGCGAGCAGACGAAAACGTGCGTTCCAGTCGTCAAGCAAGCGCTCGGCCAAGCGCTGTTGCTGCTGTTGCCGTTGCCACACCAGCGCCTGACGCTGCACACCGTGCCACGTGGCCACGGCTGTGGCCGTGACGGTAAGCGCCAGCAGCGCTTCGAGCATGGCGTAGCCGTGGGCCGGTCGCCGTGTCATGGCGTGTGTGGTGCGATGCGCATGCGGCCCAACACCGACACCGTGGCGCGCCATGCGGTGGGCGCGTGCTTGGCGGTTAGGTGCAAGCTTTGCCATTGTCGGGTTTGGCCCGACGGCGCAAACGTAACAAAGGTGCCCCTGTTGCTGCTGACCTGCACCCCCACAGGCCAGCTCGCTTGCTGCCACGGGGGGTTGGTGTCGTCTTGCGTAATCGCCCAGCCGCAGGGCCATGCATGAGAACCGGTGGGGCCAGGTGCGGGGGCGGCAGCACACGCGCTGGCCGGCAGCGCGCGCAGCGTAACCGGGCGCTGGCGTTGGGCAGCATGCAGCTGGGCCAGCCAAACCGCGCGTTGCAGCCCCGAGACGGCAAGCTCAAGGCGCTGTTGGGCTTGCTGCGCTTGCCAAGCCGGTAACGCCGCACTGGCCAACAGTGCCATGAGGGCAACGGCAATCAGTGCGTCGAGCAGCGTCAAGCCGCCCTGACGGTTGCGTGGGGTGGAAGGGTCAGCGGCCTTTGTCGTGCAACGCGTCCACCGCGTCGCGGAAATCGTCAACATCTTCAAAGTTTCGATACACGCTGGCAAAGCGCACGTAGGCTACTTTGTCTAGGCGTTGCAGTTCGGCCATGACCCACTCGCCCAGGCGCAGCGCGTTAACCTCGCGCTCGCCGCTGCCGCGCAGCCGGGACTCAATGTGATCAATGGCGCTTTCTATCTGCTGCACGCCCACCGGACGTTTGCGCAGGGCGATGTGCAGAGAGCTTTGAAGTTTTCTTCGGTCAAATTCGGTACGCCTGCCGTCGCGCTTGACCACCATGGGCAAGGCCAATTCGGCGCGTTCGTAGGTGGTGAAGCGCCGCTCGCAGTTTTGGCAACGCCGGCGCCGCCGAATCGAGCTGTCGTCGTCGGCGGTGCGGGTTTCGGCAACCTGGGTGTCAGGCTGTCCGCAAAACGGGCACTTCATGCGGCGCGCGGTAAACCGGAAAAGCTGCGGTAAGCTGGGCCACGCGGGCGCGCACAGCTTGCAGCTGTTCGGGTTGGTTGTGGGCCTCTAGCGCATCGGCAACCAGGTTGGCGGTGAGTTCGGCCTCGGCAACGCCAAAGCCTCGCGTGGTCATGGCAGGGGTGCCCAGCCGCACACCGCTGGTGACCATGGGCTTTTCGGGGTCGTTGGGGATGGCGTTTTTGTTAACCGTAATGTGCACCTCGCCCAACACCGCCTCGGCTTGTTTGCCGGTGAGGCCCTTGGCGCGCAAATCAACCAACATCACGTGGCTTTCGGTGCCACCGCTGACAATGCGCAAACCGCGCCGTGTAAGGGCGCTGGCCATGGCTTGAGCGTTGGCAATGACTTGTTGTTGGTACACCTTAAAGGCGGGCTGCAGTGCCTCGCCAAAAGCCACGGCCTTGCCAGCGATCACGTGCATCAACGGGCCACCCTGCAGACCCGGAAACACCGCGCTGTTGATGGCTTTTTCGTGCTCGGCTTTCATTAAGATGATGCCGCCGCGCGGGCCCCGCAGACTTTTGTGGGTGGTGCTGGTCACAACGTCGGCATGTGGCACCGGATTGGGGTAAACGCCTGCGGCCACCAAGCCGGCGTAGTGCGCCATGTCAACCAAAAAGATGGCGCCCACTTCTTTGGCAACCTGCGCAAAGCGCGCAAAGTCAATGTGCAGGCTGTACGCCGAGGCACCGGCAATGATGAGCTTGGGCCGCACCTTAAGGGCGGTGGCATGCATGGCGTCGTAGTCAATGGTTTCGTTGGCGTTGAGCCCATAGCTGGCCACGTTGAACCATTTGCCGCTTAGGTTCAGCGGCATGCCGTGGGTAAGGTGGCCACCTTCGGCCAAGCTCAGGCCCATGATGGTGTCGCCCGGCTTTAAAAAAGCCAAAAACACCGCTTGGTTGGCCGAGGCGCCACAGTGGGGCTGCACATTGGCGGCGTCGGCACCAAACAACGCCTTGGCCCGGTCAATGGCGAGTTGCTCCACCACATCCACGTGTTCACAACCGCCGTAATAGCGTTTGCCGGGGTAGCCCTCGGCGTATTTGTTGGTCAGCTGGCTGCCTTGCGCGGCCAGTACGGCGGGCGAGGTGTAGTTTTCGCTGGCAATCAGTTCAATGTGGTCTTCTTGCCGTTGGTGCTCGGCCTCCACGGCGGCAAACACCTCGGGGTCGGCTTGAGCAAGGGAAGGGCTGTGACTAAACATGCGTGGCGTGTCCGGTAAGAAGATGGGTTGTATTTTAGCCCGCGAGCGCCTGTGGCTTAGGCACGCGCGGCCACGCGCTGCAAGCGTTGGTGCAGGGTCATGATGCGTTGCGTCACGGCCGCTGGGTCGTCGCGCATGCGGGCGGTGTAGCGCAACAAACCCGCCTCGAGGTCGGGGTTAACGGCCCAGGCGTCGCGCAGCAACAAAGCGCCCACGCGAAAGTTGGCCACCGCGTCAAAGCGCGCGTTGTTGCCCCCGTAGGGCAGCCATTGGGCGTCGCCACCCAAAGGCGGGGTCAGCATCACCCCCACGGCACCGCTGCCGTTGTCCGCCAACGGGTTAAAGCGCGATTGCACCGCCGCTGTCGCCAGCAATACCAATGGGTCCATTTGCCACTGCTCGCCCAGGGCGTAGGCCTCGGCCACCAGCGCCCGCATCGGCTGACGGCCGACGCGGTACTGTCGCCCCAGCCAGCGTGTGACGCGCGATTGCTCGGCCGAAAAATCGTCGGCGGTCTCCACCGAGCGCGACACATCAACCAGCTGCAACAAGCGGTACTCCAACACCGACTGCAGGCGCGGCTGCAACGCAATCACCACCGCCACCAGCAGCAGCGCGCCGCCCACAATGGCCAGGGCATCAACAACGCGTTGTTGGTACGTCATGCTGGGTTAATGACTGGGCCCGGCTCGCGCTGCCAGCCTTGGGGGCCCAGGCTGAGCACGTGACCGCGCGGTGGGGTGGCGCTGGCGTCCCAGTCGGTTAGCACCACACGCGGGCAACCACTGGGCAACGTGTCATGGCTGGGCCGGTGGGTATGACCGTGCACCACCAGTGTGGCCTCGGCTTGGCGGGCGGCGTTGTCGACCGCCTTAAGGTTGACGTCGGCCGGTTGTTCGCGCTGGGCCTGGCGGGCTTGGCTGGTTTGGCGCATGGCGCGGCCTTGCTGCAGCCGTTGCGCCAGGCTTTGGCGCAAAAACTGCCGCTGCCAGTCGGGGTGACGCACCTCGGTTTTAAAGCGTTGGTAGTCGGTGTCGTCGGTGCACCAACCGTCGCCGTGCGACAGCACAATGCGCTGCGCGCCCCAGCACAGCAACGTGGGGTCGGGGAGGGCGTGCATGCCGGTGTGCTGCATCAGGGGTTGTTGCGCTAGAAAATCACGGTTACCCACCATGAAGTACACCGGGCGCTGCGCCGCCCATTGGGTGAGGTGGGCCACTTGCTGCTGCCAAAACGCCACTTCAGCTTGCTGCGTGGCCGACAGTGAGGTTGAGGGTTGCAACGCGTCGTCGCCCACCCACAGCTCAAAAAAATCGCCCAGTACAAAAAGCGCGTCAAACTTGCTGGCCTGCAGCGCCTGCACCCACGCGCTGGCCGTGGCGGGCTGGCTTAAATCAAGGTGCAGATCGGAGATCAGCGCCACCCGCCGCCAATCGGGCTGGGCGTGCAGGGTGTGCATGGTGGGGCGCTGGGCTAGCGCACCACGGCGCGTTCAATCACCACGGCTTGCAGCGGCACATCGTCATGAAAGCCTTTGCGCCCAGTGGGCAGGCTGCGTATGGCGTCTACCACCTCGGTGCCTTCAATCACCTTGCCAAAGACGGCGTAGCCCCAGCCCGAGGGGGTTTGCGCGGTGTGATTTAAAAAGTCGTTGTCGGCCACATTGATAAAAAACTGTGCCGTGGCCGAGTGTGGGTCTTGGGTGCGTGCCATGGCCAGCGTGTAGCGCTGGTTGGTTAGGCCGTTGGTGGCTTCGTTGGCAATCGGGGCCTGGGTGGGCTTTTGATTCATGTCGGCGTCAAAGCCACCGCCCTGCACCATAAAGCCGTCGATGATGCGATGAAAAATGGTGCCGTCGTAGTGCCCGCTGGTGACATAAGACAGAAAATTGGCGGTGCTCTGTGGCGCTTGCTCGGCGTTGAGCTCGATCACAATCGTGCCGTGGCCAGTAAGGTGCAGTTCAACAACCGGTTGCGTCATGGGGCGGGTTCCTTGTGCCTTGGATGTTAGGGGTTGGCGCGCGCCGGGGTGGGCGAGAGCCATGTTAAGTTTTTTTTTGCCAAGTCGAACCCCGGGTTCGCCCGAAGCGCCTGCTCAAAGGCTTGCTTTGCCTCGGCCGATTTGCCGAGTGCGGCCAGTACCAACCCCAAATTGTTATGTGCCTCGGGCAGCTCGGGGTAGCGCTTGGTCATGTTTTCAAAGGTTGCCCGGGCTTGGCCCAACTGCTGCGTTTGCGCTTGTGCCACGCCGAGCAGCAACTGCCAGCGTGCGTCGTTGGGGCTTTGCTTGTGGGCGGTTTGGGCCGCTTGCAGCAACTCCCCCCATTTGCCTTGCTGCGCCATTTGCTGCGCCGCTTGGTAACCAACTGGCTCTGCCGCAAGCGTTGGCATGAGCCAAGAGCCCAGAACCAGCAGCGCCAACACAAAAGGCTTACTCCATGCATTCATGGGGCGCATTGTAACCAGCGCACCCGCCGCGCGTCAGACTTAGAATGCGTGCTCCGCGCCCAGGCCCCTGCTGAAAAAAACACCGCTCGGCTGTTGACGGAATATGTCGCTAAGTCTTTACAACACCCTCACCAAAACCGTCGAGCCATTTGTGCCGCGCCAGCCCGGGCAGGTGCAGATGTACGTGTGCGGCATGACGGTGTACGACCTATGCCACGTTGGCCATGCACGCTCCATGGTGGCTTTTGATGTGGTGCAACGCTGGCTTAAGGCACTGGGCTACCGCGTTACTTATGTGCGCAACATCACCGACATCGACGACAAAATCATTCAACGCGCGGTGGCCAACGGTGAGCCCATTGGCGCCCTTACGGCGCGCATGATCGAGGCCATGAACACCGACGCCGACGCGCTGGGCGTGCAGCGGCCCAGCCACGAGCCGCGCGCCACGGATCACATTGGCGGCATGGTGCAACTGGTGCAAACCTTGCAAGCCCAGGGCTTGGCCTACCCCAGTGGCCAGGGCGACATGCTGTATGCCGTGCGCCAGTTTGCAAACTACGGCGCATTAAGCGGCAAAACGCTGGACGAGCTGCGCGCCGGCGAGCGGGTGGCCGTGGATCAAGGCAAACGTGACCCGCTTGATTTTGTGTTGTGGAAAGCCGCCAAGCCCGACGAGCCCGAAGACGCCAAATGGGACAGCCCGTTTGGACGTGGCCGACCGGGCTGGCACCTGGAGTGCTCGGCCATGAGCTGCGCGTTGTTGGGCGAGTCGTTTGACATTCACGGCGGTGGTGCGGATTTGCAGTTTCCGCACCACGAAAATGAAATTGCGCAAAGCGAAGGCGCCAGCGGTCAGCCCTTGGCGCGTTATTGGATGCACAACGGCTTTGTGCGGGTGAACGACGAGAAGATGTCCAAAAGCTTGGGCAACTTTTTTACGATTCGCGACGTGCTGCAAACCGTAGACGCCGAAACGCTGCGCTTTTTTATTGTGCGGGCCCACTACCGCAGCGCGCTGAACTACGGTCTGGATCACCTTAAAGACGCGCGCACCGCGCTGCGCCGCTTGTACACCGCGTTGTCGCAGGTGCGCCCCGAGCCGGTCACGTTGGATTGGCAGGCCAACGCACACGCCCAAGCCTTTGCGCGCGCCATGAACGACG
>RFXW01000083.1 GCA_009921245.1 Candidatus Fonsibacter lacus
AAAAAGAACGCCATCACAGTCAGCGCAAGCGCCAACCCATGACCCAGGCTGGGCTTGGGCGGCGCCTTAGACATGCTCGGGGGCGTGCTCGTTTGTGCTTGTTTGGCTCATTGGCGTAGCTTCAGCTTCAATACGCTTGGCAATGATGCGTCGCGCCCGGGCACCGCCGGCATCAATGTCCAGTGTCACCAATCGGCGCCCAGCATGGGTGGTAAGGCTTTTTTGCTGTCGCTCAAGAATGGCCAAGTCCTCTGAAAAAATCTTTTCTTGACCTTTGCGAATGGCGTCGGTTAACGCTTGATCGCCCACTTGAAAATGTCGCGCCATGCCCCAGTGATACCAATGGCTTGTAGCGGTTTCGGGGGTGATGAAGTCAACCACCACGGCTTGCACTTTTTTATCCGCCGGTGCATTGATGCCACCCAGGCCGTGCAGCGCAACACCAACATCAATGTGCACATGCGACGGCGCCATAAAACGACAAATTTGCCAGCGATCCACGGTGGCTTGAGGGTCCAGCCCGTGGGCGGTCATGGCCTGCTGCCAAAAAGAGGGCGCTTGAATCGCCGACATAAAACGCGACGTTGTGACCCGCTCCCCTTCAACTTCGGTGTGGCAAGGGGTTTCATCGATTTCGGGTTGGCCTATGCTGGTGGCGTGCACGTAGGTCTCGTGGGTAAGGTCCATGAGGTTGTCGATCATGAGCCGATAGTCGGCTTGGACATGAAACAAGCCGCCGCCATATGCCCAGCTGTCTTGTTGCAGGTAGGGGAAATCGGGGAGCTCCGTGGCGTCGGCATGCTGCTGTTGCCCTGGCCATACCCATACAAAGCCGTAACGCTCCAGCACGGCGTAGCTTTGAATCGCTGGAAAAACTTTGGGGCGTTGACCAGGCATATGCAGGGTCTTGCCCTGACACCCCATGGTTAAACCGTGGTAGCCGCAGACCAAGGCGCCGTTTTCCACTCGCCCCAGCGACAGCGGCGTGCCTCGGTGCGGGCAGAAGTCTTCTAACGCAACCGCCGTGCCGTCGGCATCTCGAAAAAATACCATGGGTTGGTCGCAAATGGTGCGACCCAAAGGCGTGTGGTTGTCCAGGGCTGTGCTTTCACAGGCCACATACCAGGCATTACGAATAAACATCGGTGTCTCCGACCAGAGAAGTTGAATCAAAGGTGGCTGCGCCTGCTTGCAGGGCGTCGGTAACCAAATAGCCATCGGCTGAGACCACGCGTTGCAGATTGCGTCGGGCAATCCGCGCGTGCTCACGCGCCAGCGCCTCGGCGCGGCCCGCGTCGCCTTCTTGAACAGCCTCAACAATTTGCCAATGCTGGTCTTGCGCCATGCGCAGCAGTTGGTGCGAGTGCGGGGTGGCGGCTTGGATGGCCACAAAACCCGAGGGCGATGCAAACGGCAGCGAACTGGCGCGACGAATTTCCTGCTGAATCACAGGAGCGTCGCAGACCTCGCTGAGCCAAGCGTGAAATGCTTGGTTGTGGCGCACATAAAGCCCAAAGTCTTCGTCGCGCAATTGGACGCGACCCAGGACTTCATCGATGGCATGCAGCGCTTGGCGTGCGGGCTCCATGCGCGCCGCCGTGGGCTGATTTTGTGCCGCCCGACGGGCTGCCCATCCTTCAAGCATACCCCGCAACTCAATCGAATCGGCAATGTCTTTGGCGGAGAATTCACGTACCGCGTAGCCTCCTGAGCGCAGACGGCTCAGCAGGCCTTCGCGCTCCAAACTGGCCAAGGCCGACCGAATCGGGGTGCGAGAGGCGCCCAAACTCTCGACCAACGCCCACTCGGTTAGGCGTTGGCCCGGGGGAATTTGTCCGGTCAACACCTGCTCCCGCAGGGCATTTTGTACCCTGATGGCCAGCGTTTCGGTGCGTTGAGCGTCGTGCAGCATGACAGCAGACATGAAGAGCAAAGAACGGAATTGTATACATTCAATGCGTTTTTTGGTTGAAAATTGGTATTGAATCGATTTGATGTATACAATCTGGCCTCACGGGCGTCGTCAGCGCGCGATGGCGTATCGGCCAAGGGGCTTTGGTTGCGAGGCCGCGCGGCGTCGGTGCCCGTGACATAAACTGTTGGGCCGTTCAATCAACGGGTCCCATAACAATTTCAACGCTCCTGGAGACACAAACATGAATCGTCGTCTTGCGATTTCCTTGGCCGGCCTCGCGCTGTGTGCCTCGGTTCCCCTGGCTGCCGTGCAGGCTCAACCCATCAAAATCGGCGCGGTGGCGCCCAAGACCGGCCCGTTGGCTGGCGGCGCAGCGGTTACGCAGTGGCCCAGTATCAAGCTGTGGGTATCAGACGTTAACGGCCGTGGCGGCTTGACCATGAAGGACGGCTCCAAGCGCAAGGTTGAGCTGATTGAATACGACGATCGCACCAACCCAGGCGAGACCATTAAGGCGGTTGAGCGTTTGGCCACACAAGACAAGGCAGACTTTATTGTTGCGCCATACGGCACCGGCTTGGTGTTGGCCTCGGCGCCGGTGTTTGCCAAATACGGCTATCCACAAATTGCCGTCAGTGCGATCACAGACAAAACCAAAGAATTGGCCAAGCGTTACCCCAATATCTTCTTTACCTTGGGTAACACCACCGCCTTTGCCCAGTCGGTGGCGGATATTCTGAAGAAAATGGTGGCCGACGGCACCATTGGCAAGCGCGTGGCGATGGTGAACGTGGCCGATGCTTTTGGTATTGAATTGGCCGAGGCGGCACGTCCGATCTTCAAGGCAGCAGGCCTAGAAATCGTTTACGACAAATCGTATCCGTTGGGTGCGCAGGATTTGGCGTCGGTGGTCAAAGGGGCCAAAGCGGCCAACCCCGATGCGTTTGTGGCGTGGTCTTACCCGCCCGATACCTTTGGGCTGACCGAGTTGGCAAAAATTGAAGGGCTGAACGTTAAAGCCTACTACACGGCGGTGGCAACGTGCTTCCCTGCCTTTGCCGGCAAATTTGGCGCGAGCGCCGAAAATGTTTTGGGCGCCGGTGGCATTGACGTTGACTCAGCTGAAATGAAGGGCTACTACGAGCGTCACAAACAAGTTACCGGTGTGGCCGGCGACTTCTGGGCGGGCCCCGTAACCTACGCCAGCTTGCAAGTGCTCGAGCAAGCGATTGAGGCAACCGGTGGTGTCGACCGCAAAGCCGTGACCGAAGCCATCAAGCAAGGCACGTTCAAAACGGTGCTGGGAACCTGGAAGTTCAACAACCAGGTGATTGATCAGTTCTGGACGGTTGGCCAGTGGCAAAACGGACGCTTTGTGGGCGTGTCGTCCACCGGCAAATCCGGTGCCAAGGCCGTTCGCGCAAAGACTGGCTGGTAATTGATCTGCCACGGGCTGTCTGCCCTCCCAACTGGTTGGGAGGGTAGAGCAGCCCGAAGCCGTTCGCATGGACATCATCATCATTGGCTTGTTGCTGGGGGCAACCTATTGCCTCATGGCGCTGGGCCTAACGCTTCAGTACGGCGTGGCGCGCATCATGAATCTCGCCGCTGGCGAGTGGATTGTGGTGGGTGGCTTTGCCGCATTTTGGAGTTTTTCGCTGCAATCGGTGAATCCGATGTGGGGGTTTGCCATTGCGGTGCCCTTGGCGTTTGTTCTGAACTGGTTGATTTACCGCTGGTTGCTGACCCCTTTGATTCGGCGTGCCAAAACGCGTGGTGCGTTAGAAGTCGACAGTATTTTGGCCACGTTTGGCATGAGTTTTATTGCTGTGGGTCTGATGCGAGCCGCTTTTGGGGGTGAGTTTTTTAACTACTCGTTCTGGGCGGAGCCGGTTGACTTATTTGGCAGCGCCTATGGCAAAAACCGTATCGCCGCTGCTGCGCTGGCGGTTTTGTTGTGCGCGATTCTGTATGTGGCGTTGTTAAAAACCCGTTGGGGCATGGCCATGCGAGCCTTGGCCATTGACCCGCAAAGCGCGCGGCTGGTATCCATTGACGTTGAGAAACTAAGCGCCTTGGCGTTTGCCTTTGGTGGTGCCGTGGCCGCCGCGGGCGGGGTGGTGTTGTCTACTTTTCTCACGCTTGATGCATCGGTGGGTGTTTTATTCACCATGAAGGCGCTGATCATTGTGATCATGGGCGGGGTGGGTAACCTACGCGGCGCCATTGTGGCGGCTTTGTTGTTGGGGCTGGTTGAGAGTGCCATTGCCGGTTGGGTGGACCCCGGGCTGACCTTGGCTGGCGCCTATTTGTTGTTCGTGTTGGTGCTGCTCTTTAAACCCGAGGGGTTGTTTGGGGTGCGCCGATGACACGGTCAATCAAGCCCAGCACCTGGATTGGTGCGATATTTTTGATTGCGTTAATCGCCTTGCCTTGGCTGGAAAATGCTTACTGGCTCACGCTTGGCATCTCGATGTTGATGTACGGCGTGTTGGCGACCTCATGGGCTTTATTCTCTGGGCCCACCCATTACATTTCTCTTGCCACTGCGGCGTTTTACGGTATTGGCGCCTACGGTGTTGGGTTGGGCATTGAATCGCTGCCGTATCCGTTGTTGCTGGTGCTTTGCACGCTGGCTGGTGCGATTGTGGCGGCGCTGGTGGGGTTGGCGACGCTGCGTTTGTCAGGCGTGTATTTTGTTATTTTCACCTTGGGCTTGGCTGAGTTCATACGCCAGGTGGTGACCTGGATTCAAAATAACTTCACGGGTAGCCGGGGCATGTACGTCTTAACCGACTTCACCGACGTGGATATCTACTACCAACTACTGGCGTTGGGCGTGGTGGTGGCTGTGTTTGGGTTGTGGTTGGTGCGCTCCAAACTGGGCTTTGCTTTGCGCGTGATCGGCAGCGACGAAACGGTTGCCGCCCACGTGGGTATTGATTCGGCACGCTCCAAGGTGGTGTTGTTTGTGTTTTCGGGGGCGGTGGCGGCCTTAACCGGGGCGATCATGGCGCCGCGCTTGTCTTATATTGAGCCGTCGATGGCGTTTTCACCCGACCTGTCGTTTCAAGTGGTGATCATGGCGCTGTTGGGCGGCGTGCACAAGCTGTGGGGGCCGTTGCTGGGGGTGATCCCGCTGACATTGGTGTGGGAATTCATTGCAGCCGTTATGCCCACACAAACCGTGTTGCTGTTGGGGTTGGCTTTTTTGATCATCGTGTATTTCATCCCGCAAGGCATTGCCGGATGGCTCTCGGCGTGGGCCAAGCGAGGTTCAGATGAGAGGTAGTCGCCTGCTTGAAGTCAGCCATGTAACCAAACGCTTTGGCGGTTTGCAAGCGGTGGATGGCGTGTCTTTTGGGGTTGACCCGAATCAAGTGGTGGGACTTATTGGGCCGAACGGTTCGGGCAAAACCACCATGATGAACATGATCTCTGGCGCCTTGCGCGTGACGTCTGGTGATATCTTTTTTCAAGATCGATTGATATCCAATCGGCCGCCACGAACCATTTTTATGCGTGGCGTCTCGCGCACGTTTCAGTTGGTGCGTCCACTGGCAGGGCTTACCCCACTTGAGAGCGTGATGGCGGGGGTGGTGTTTAGCCGCCTTGGCCTTTGGGGCCGCGAGGCAGTTAAGGCCGCCGAGCGGGCGTTGGCTCGAGTGGGTATGGGTGGCCGCGAAACCCAACCGATGGCGGCATTAACCTACATCGATCAAAAACGCGTGGAGTTGGCGCGCGCCATGGTGTCGCAGCCGACGCTGCTTTTGCTGGACGAATGGCTGGCCGGACTCAATCCAACCGAGCTCGGCGAGGGCATTGAGTTGGTGCGTAGCATTCAGCGAGATGGCACCACCATTATTTTGGTTGAGCACTTAATGGATGCCATACGCAGTCTTTGCGACACCTGTGTGGTGATGAATGCCGGGCAGTTGATCGCCCAGGGCGCACCTGACCAAGCGCTGCAACACCCGGAGGTGATTGCGGCGTATTTAGGGGACAGCGATGGCGTTTAATTCACCGGCCAAAGCGTTAACCCCTTTGTTGGAGGTCTCCAACCTCAGTGTCGCCTTTGGCAAACACACGGCGGTGGATGCCGTGAACTTTTATTTGGCTGCTGGCGAGGTGGTGGTGATTTTGGGCGCCAACGGCGCGGGTAAGTCCACGCTGCTCAAAAGCCTTGGCGGTATGGTGCAGCCGCACCCTGGGGCTCAAGTGAGCGTGCAGGGCAGCGGCATCACCGGTGTGCCTGCGCACTTGGTGGTCGAGGCCGGCGTGGCATTGGTGCCCGAAGGGCGGGGTATTTTTGGTGAGCTGTCGGTGCGCGAAAACCTGCTACTTGGTGGGTTTGCTAAACGCGCGCGCGAGGAGTTAGAACAAAACCTTGGCCAGGTTTTTTCTTTGTTCCCGCGCTTGCAGGAGCGACAAGCTCAAATCGCTCGAACCATGAGCGGTGGCGAGCAGCAAATGGTGGCGATTGGGCGGGCGCTGATGTCCAAACCCAAGGTATTGATGCTCGATGAGCCTTCTTTAGGGCTTTCGCCGATCTTGTCGAAAGAAGTATTTCGTGCCATCGCAAGGGTTGCCCAGAGTGGGGTGGGGGTGTTGCTGGTTGAGCAAAACGCTCGTCTCAGTCTGGCGATTGCCGATCGCGGTTACGTGATGGAGAACGGCCGCATGTCAGCCGGTCAGCCGGCAGCCGCTATGCTGCAGGACAGTGGCTTGCAGCGTAGTTATTTGGGTGGGGCCAAGCAAGCGGCGCAGGGGATCAGTCAACCCAAGGCATCGGCGCCGCCGGCAACGACCGCGCCGCGTGGTCAATCGGCAGACGATGCCGTAGCCGCTGCACGCCGAGTGGTTGCTGGTATACCACTTGCGCGCTGGGTGGCCGAGGCAGCACAAAGGGCGCAGGTGCCAAGCGGTGGCGTCATGACCGCGCGCGAACCACGTTGCGCCCCTAAGGGTGCCACCACGGGAGGTCAGACCTTGGACGCGGTGTGCCAAAGCATAGAGGCCATTGCGCAACGCGCCCGAGTGGGTGCACAACCCAGCGTGGGTCAGGACGTGCATGCAACAGCCGCGGCTGCGCCACGGGTTGAGGTCTGGCGTCGCGCGGAAGTTGAGGTATACAAACGCAACAGCACAGGTCAAATGGTGAAGGAATAAGCATGCCGAAACAATTCAAAGGCTTGTCGATTGGTGGGCAGTGGGTTACCACGGCAACCACCTTCAACGATCTCAACCCAGCGGACGGCAGCGTGTGGGCTGAGGTGCCAGATGCGTCGTTAACTGAGACCACCATGGCGTTGCGTGCCGCACAGCAGGCTTTTGCGCCATGGGCGGCGCTGCCATTTCAACAACGCTCGCACTACATGATCAAGATTGCCGAAGTGGTTGAACGGCGCAAAGACGATTTGGTTGAGGCGCTGCGCTTTGAGGGCGGGGGTTGGATCGGCAAGGGCATGTTTGAAGCCGGTTACGTGCCGGAAGTCTTTTATGCGGCAGCAGCCAGCAATTACGCGGCCATGGGTGAAGTGATGCCGTCGGAGAGTGGCAAGTTTTCGCTGGCGGTTCGGCGACCCATGGGCGTTGTAACTTGTATCAGTCCCTGGAACTTCCCATCGCTGTTGACTGCGCGCGGTATCGCGTTCGCGTTGGCCGCTGGCAATACGGTGGTTTTAAAGCCGTCTGAAGAAACACCCTACACCGGGGGATTGTTTTTTGCTGAGGTTTTTGAAGAGGCGGGTGTTCCTGCGGGTGTGCTAAACGTCATCACCTGCTCACGCGACAACGTGCAGTCGGTGGGTGACGAGTTGATTGATCACCCAGCGGTCAAGGGCATATCGTTTACCGGCAGCACGCCGGTGGGTCGCATGATTGCAGCGCGCGCGGGTGCGCACCTTAAGAAGGCATGTGTTGAACTTGGCGGCAAAGACGCGCTGATCGTGTGTGAGGATGCCGATTTGGAGCGCGCCACCCAGGCAGCCAACTTTGGCAGTTTCATGCACCAGGGACAAATTTGCATGTCGGTAGAAAAAATTCTGGTGCAGGAGCAAATTTTCCAGCCGTTTGTCGAGCGCTTTGTTGAACGGGCCAGCCGACTGAAAGTGGGCGACCCCACCAAAGACCCAAGTCATGTGATTGGCCCGTTGATCAACGACAAGCAAGCGGCTAAAGTGAAAGAGCAAATCGAGGACGCGGTGGCAAAGGGCGCGACCGTCGCGCTGGGTGGTGGCGTCAAGGGCCGCTACGTGGAGCCCACCATCTTGCTGAATGTCACCCCGGACATGCTTGTGTACCGCGATGAAACCTTTGGGCCGGTGGTGCCGGTCATTCCGTTTACCACCGATGATCAAGCGATTGCGATTGCCAACGACACCGAGTATGGTCTTTCGAGCGGCGTGATCACGCGTGATGAATCCCGTGCGTTGGCTATTGCCAACCGCTTGGAGACCGGCATGTGTCACGTGAACTGCAGCAGTGTGAACGACGAGCCTCATGTGCCCTTTGGTGGTTCAAAGGCCTCGGGCTTGGGGCGACATGGCGGACGCTGGTCGCACGAGACCTTTACCGAGACACGCTGGATCACACTGGAACGCGGCGGGCGGCCCTTTCCGCCCATGTTTTAGGGAGTACACGCGTGTTAGACGGCAAAACAGTGGTGGTCACTGGATGCGCATCGGGCATCGGACAAGAGGTGGCGCGCTTGGCCAA
>RFXW01000084.1 GCA_009921245.1 Candidatus Fonsibacter lacus
CTGACTTGATTGGCTTTGGGCTGAGCGACAAGCCCAAGCACCCAACCTGGCACAGCTGGGCCGCACACCACGCCGTGTTGCAGCAGTGGTTGGCGCACGTGGGTGTGGAGCGGGTGCGCTTGGTGGTGCAGGATTGGGGTGGTTTGTTGGGCCTGACGCTGCCTGCCAAGGCGGCGTGGACGTGTGAGGGGTTGGTGGTGTTAAACACCATGCTTCCGCAGCCC
Source organism: Candidatus Fonsibacter lacus (assembly GCA_009921245.1). GTDB lineage: Bacteria > Pseudomonadota > Gammaproteobacteria > Burkholderiales > Burkholderiaceae_C > RS62. The sequence continues at coordinate 225 of RFXW01000084.1, forward strand.
AACCAGCCGCTGCCCGAAGGGTTTGTGCAGTGGCGCACGTTTTGTGAGCGGCAGCCGGGGTTTGACGTGGCCGCGCTGCTGCGCCGGGCGTGTCCACACCTAACGCAAGCCGAGTGTTTGGCCTACGCTGCACCGTTTGCGCACACGGGTTTGCGCGCGGCGCTGCGGGCTTTTCCGGCCATGGTGCCCGATGGGCCCGAGCACGCCGGGGCACCGTGGGTGCAAGAGGCGCGGCGTTGGTGGGCTGCCAACCCAAGCATGCCGGTGCGCATGGTGGTGGGCGGCGCCGACCCGGTGTGTGGCACCGAGGTGATGCAGGCGCTGCACCGTGCCTGCTGGCCGCAAGCCAGTGTGCAGCACTGGCCAGACGCTGGGCATTTTGTGCAAGAGTGGGTGCACCCCGCCCTGGGTGACCCCAGTGCGCTGGTGCAACAGGCGTTGGGGCCGCTTATGTCACACTCGGCGCCATGACAAAAGTTTATGTTTGCTCGCCAAGCAGCGCGGTGCGCCGGGCGGCCGAGGTGCACCGTGGCGTGCGGCGGCTGCAAGCCATGGGCTTAACGGTGGAACTTGATGCCAGCGCATTGGCCCGCGACAGCCGCTTTGCCGGCAGCGACACGCAGCGGCTTGAGGCACTGCAGCGTGCCGCCACCAGTGGCGCCGATGTGGTGCTTACCACCCGCGGCGGCTACGGCTTGTCGCGCTTGCTGCCGCGTTTGCCGTATGCCGCCATGGCGCGTTCGATTGCGCGCGGCACCCAGTGGGTGGGGTTCAGCGACTTTACGGCGTTGCAACTGGCGCTGTTGGCCAAGCGCGGCGCGGTGACATGGCAAGGCCCGGCATTGATCGAAGATTTTGGCCAAACCGAAGCACCACACGCGCTCACCCTGGCGTGCTGGGGTGACGCACTGGCCGGCGTGGGCGAGGGTGTGGGGTGGCGTGTGCCGGCGGCGCAAGCGGCCAACCGCAGCTGGCAGCCGTTGACGCTTTGGGGTGGCAACTTAAGCATGGTGGCGTCGTTGGTCGGCACCCCGTATTTGCCAAACGTGGCGCGCGGCGCGTTGTTTTTAGAGGACGTGGGCGAAGCGCCTTATCGGGTGGAGCGCATGCTGTCGCAGCTGGCGCATGCGGGGGTGCTGCAAAAACAGAAGCTGATCTTATTGGGCGCGTTTAATCGGTTCACCCCCAGTCGGCAAGACGCCGGCTTTGGTTTAACCCAGGTATGGCAGTGGTTACAAGCCAATTGCAGCGCCACGGTGCTCACGGGCTTACCGTTTGGACACGGTCGGCCCAAGGTCATGCTACCGGTTGGCGCCAGCGTGCAGGTGCGCCAAGAAGGGCGTGAGGTGCTGCTGCACTGGGGCGAGGTATCGCGCGCCTAAGGCTGCGCCACGCGTGGGCTGGCGCTGGCCAACCAAAGCGCCTTAAGTTGCAAATACACCGCGGTGTCCAGCGGCAGCATGTTGCGCGCTTGCAGCGCTTGTTGCAACGCAATCAATGGCGCGTCGGCGGTGGCGCCAACCCGGTTGCGATACACCATTTGCAAACGGGTGCGCGTGTGCGCGTTGTCGTCGCCGGCAATGGGCTCAACCGCATCAATGGTGACAAAGTCCACCTCTGAAATATGCACCACAAAGTGCGGCGCCGCGTCTGAGCCCGGGTAATTGCTGCGCAGCACGTAGCGCGCGCGGTGCTCGGCGCGCACCCCGTGCCACGGCGCATCGTGGGTTAACCGCTCAAGTACCCAGTTGCGGTCCATGCTGCGCACCAGTGCTTGGTGTTGTTCGCGGGTGATGGTTGTGTAGCTGGTTTGGCTGAGCAAATCAATGGGCTCGTCCACGGCAAAGGCGCGGTTCACCCGCATGTGCGCCTCAACCTTGGGGCCTTGGGTGTGCAGCACCACGCCCCAGTCGTTTTTTAGTCGCTGCTCGGGTTCAAATTTAAGACGCTCGTGGCTATGCCATGCGCGCCAGCTGTTAAGCGCGCCCAGTGCGGCAAAGGCCAGGCTTGCCAGCAGCACGCCACCGCTGGCGTTTTGCATATCGGGCTCGAGTGCCGCACGCCAGCCCGGCACAAGCCACGCCACGCCAGCCACGACAGCCAGCGCAAGCATGAGCCAGCCGATGCGCTTGGCGCGTCGCTGCGCCCGGTGGTGAATCACGAATTGCCGAAAGGCGCTTTGCAGCGACGTTTTGGCGGACTCCGGAAAAACAACCTTGTGCTGCATGGTGGGCGGGTGGAGTCTAGGCCTGCGCAGGTTCGCTGTGGCGCAGGCGTCTTTGCCATAGGTTGTTGGCCATCAAGGCCAACATCACCACGGCCGCGCCCCACACCTCGGCGGCATGCAGTGGCACACCTTCTAGGGCGCGTATGCCAAAAGTGATCACCGGCATTAAGTTAAGCACCAACATGGCGTTGAGTGTGCCAATGCGCGCGGCGCCCGCGTTCCATAAAAACATGGCCGCCACCACGCCACCCAAGGCCAAAAAGGAAAGGCGCAAAGCGGTTTCGGGCCAAACCTGCGGCTGCGGCAGAAGCGTGTGCCCAAGGGCTTGCGCCAGCAGCCAAAAAACCGCCAGTGAAGGCAACGCCGTGATGCACGTAACCGCCGTGATTTGCAGCGCGCTCCAAGGCCGTAGCTTGATGCTGGTCAGGGTGTAAAACACCCACGAAGAGGCGCCCAACAAAATAAGCAAACTGCCCAGCAGCTCTTGCCCGGCTTGTTGGCTGGGCTGAAGCAGCAACTCGCCACCTCGGGTGACCGCCCACGCCACACCGCCAAAAGCAGCGACCATGCACAACAAGGTAAAGCGCGGCGGACGGCGGCGGTACAGCGCCCATTCGGCAATGGCCGTCATGGTGGGCTGCAGCGCAATGAGCAGCACGGCAATTTCAGGCCGCGTGTATTGCAGCCCCCAGTAAACCAACGAACCCGAGCCGGCCATGCCTAAGCCACCGGCCCACCACACCATGGGCGCGCGCAGGCCCTGCACAATCGGCCGCCAACCCGCTTGCTGCCAAAGCAGCACAACAAAAACCGCTGAGGCAACGGTGTAGCGCACCAAGTTAAGTGTGGCCGAGTCGATGTGCTGCATGGCACCGGCGGCAATGGGCAATTGCGCGCCCCAAGCCAACACAGCAGCCAGCGTGATCCAAAGGCCTTGGGTGGCAGGGTGCATAGTGTTTGCACTGTAGCAGGACGGGGCGCGTTGCGTGCGCGACCCACGCGGCCTCACTTTGCCGTACCCTAGGCGCTACGCGTTGGCCGCACACGCCACGCAGCAACGACTTAATTGAGGAGTAAAGACATGCGGGTGTTGATGGCCATGATGATGCACGAGACCAATACCTTTTCGCCGGTGCCCACCGATTTGCAACGCTTTGCCCTTACCCAAGGCGGCACGCCACCGGTTATGGCGCTGGCAGCCTACATCGATGAGGTGGAGCAACTGGGCTGGGCCTACGACGTGGCCCTGGCGGCACACGCAGCGCCAAGTGGTGTGGTGCAAACCGAGGCCTTTGAAACCATGTGCCAAACCATTGTGCAGGCGGTGGCCAGTCAGCCCTACGATGCGGTGCTGCTGGACTTGCACGGCGCCATGGTCACCGCCGAGCATGACGACGGTGAAGGCGAGTTGTTGCGCCGCATAAGGGCCGTGGCGCCGCAGGTACCGGTGGCGGTGGCCTACGACATGCACGCCAACATTTACGCCGACATGGTGGAGCTGGCGCAAGCCGTGGCCGGGTATCAAACCTACCCGCACGTGGACGCCTACCAAACCGGTCAACGCGCGGCGCGCGCGGTACTGGGCATGGTGCAAGGCAAAACCAAGCCCACCAGTGCATGGGGCCGGGTGCCCATGATTCCGCACGTGATGCGCCAAAGCAGCGAAGATGAACCCAACCGTAGCTTGCAAGCCCGAGCCCGTGCCATGGAGCAACAAGGGGCGTTGTGTGCCAGCGTGTTTACCGGCTTTCCTCATGCCGACATTGAGGGCGCGGGTTTGAGCGTGGTGGTGGTGACGGACAACGACCCCGCGCTGGCCGCGCAATGGCGCGACGAGCTGCTGGCCATGGCGTGGGCCCAGCGCGCCGCGTTTGTGTATGAAATTGAACCACTGGCGCAAGCGGTGGCGCGGGCGGCCAGTCTGAAGCCCTCGGGCCCTGGCCCGATTGTGTTGTTGGACCATTACGACAACACCGCCTCGGGCGGCACCATGGACGCAACCCGTGTGCTGGCAGAAATCATGGCCCAGGGTTTGCAGGACGTGGCCGCGTTTGCCATTTACGACCCGCAGGCGGTGGCGCAATGCATGCAAGCCGGGGTGGGTGCTCAGGTTAAGCTTTCGGTGGGCGGCAAACTGGCCATGACACAGGTGCCGCACGCGCACCCGGCGTTGCCGCTTGAGGGCGTGGTTAAGACGTTATCGTTTGGGCGCTATCGTGCCAAAGGCCCTATGTCTAAGGGCGCCCGGCAAGACATGGGGCACGCCGCGGTGGTTGACACCGGGGCCGTGGAGGTGGTGCTGATTTCGCGGCACGTTGAGCCTTTTGATGTCAACGCCTTGCTCTCGGTGGGCATTGATCCGATGCAAAAACGGTTTGTCATGCTCAAAAGCCGCGTGCACTGGCGCGCAGGGTTGGGGCAACTTGCCGCCGCCACCGTGGATTGCGCCGGCAATGGGGTGTGCACGTCGGACTACAGCGACCTTACGTTTCATCGCTTGCGCCGCCCGATTTACCCGCTTGACCCGCTGACCGAGTGGCAGCCCTAAGGCAAGGTTGAGCGCAACTGGGCCGCGTGACGCGCAATGCGATAGCCAAAGGTGAGCGCGGGCCCCAGCGTGGTGCCCGGCCCTGGGTAGGTGCCTTGCATAACAGACGCCATGTCACCACCCACGGCATACATGCCGCCGATTGCGGCGCCTTGGTCGTTGAGTACCTGGCCGTTGGCGTTGGTGGTTGCGCCGGCGCTGGTGCCAATGTCTGCCGGCCACACGCGCAGCGCCACAAAGGGGCCTTGCTCAATCGGCGCCAAACACGGGTTTGGCCCGGGGTGGGCGGGGTCGCCGTTGAAGCGGTTGAGCTCGCTGCTGCCTTTGCCATGGGCAGTGTCCAGGCCGCGTTTGGCATCGGTGTTGTAAAGCGCCACGGTGGCTTGCAGTGCCGCCGCATCAATGCCTGCGGCGCGCGCGAGTTCATGAAGGGTGGGCTGCAGCCACAGATAGCCAGCGTCCACCCAAGGTTGCAACCGCCTGGTGCCAGGATGGATGGCGCCCAAACCGTAGCGCGTGACAAACCGACTTTCAACAATCAAAAAAGCCGGAATCGACGCCTCACCATTGGCTTGCCGGCGGTACATGCCTTGCACGAAGTCGTGGTAGGAGTCGGCCTCGTTGACAAAGCGCTGGCCAGCGGCGTTTACCGCGATCAAGCCGGGCTTGGCGCGGTCAAGAGACAGGTGCGGGTACCAGCCTTGGCTGCCATTGGCGCGGCGCACTGCGGACACCGGTGTCCAAAAAGCGCCCGGTGCCTGCTCGGCCACATTGACTGCCGCCCCCACAGCAACCATGGCGTCTAAGCCGTCGCCGGTGTTGCCCTCTGCGGCGAGCGATTGGCTTGCCACAGGGGAGGGTAGGGCTTGGGCACGCCAAGCCGCGTGGTGCCCAATACCGCCGGTGGCCAACACCACACCAAGGCGGGCGTTGATGCGGTGCAAAGTTTGCCCTTGTTTTAAGGTTGCTCCAGTTACGTGCCCCGATTCAATATGCAAAGCGTTGAGTGCGCTTTGCAAATGCACCGTAACCCCCCGCTGCAGCAGGCTGTGGTACAGCCTGGCCACCAGCGCGTTGCCCATAACCAGCCGGGTGCCCCGCCGGTGGCGCAAGCGATCGCTGAGGTAGCGCAAAAACAAACGGCTGGCGTGCGCAAATGCTGGCCACGATTGAAAACGCCGCACCAACGGTTCAATGTCGGCCTTGCCCACCATCATGCCGCCCAGCACCATGAACTCGTCAATCGGTGGCCGCACGTGTGCGAACGCGCGCCCCAACAATCGACCATCAAAAGGCTGTGGAATGATGGCGCGCCCGCTAACGGCTGCCCCAGGCAGGGTTAGGTAGTCTGGGTGACGACCACATGGCATGAATTGCACCGCGGTATGGGTTTGAAAAAACTCCACGGCCTCGTTGGCGGTTTGCAAAAAAGCCTCGCGCACGCCGCCTGGATCGTGACTGCCAATGAGGTGCTGCAAATAGGTGCGGGCGTCGTTAACGGTATCGGCATAACCGGCCTCTTGGCTAAGCCGGTTACCCGGAATCCAAAGGGTGCCGGCCGAGGTTGCCGCGGTTCCACCCACCGCCGACGTTTTTTCGCACAGCGTAACCTGCAAGCCCATGACACTGGCCGCCAGTGCCGTGGCCATGCCACCGGCACCGCCGCCAATAATGAGCAAATCGGTATCTGGGGGCAAACTGGGCTGGGTCATGCCTGCAAGCGTAGCGAGCGCGCGGCCACTTGGGTGAAACCCGGGTGACAAGGACGGCTGTGGGGTTAAAGGGGCTGCCGGCGCCATGATGGCGTACCATTCGCCCACGCCATGCCCTCTGTTGTGATTACCCGAGAAAGTATTTTGCGCGGCGACCTGCACGCCTCGGTGCGGGCGCTGCTGGGCCCCGATGTGCCCTTAATGAACGATGCGCAGCGCGAGGCAGAAATCGACGCCATGTTGCAGCAGCTTGTGCCGGGTGAACGGTTGTGGGTGTTTGGCTTTGGGTCGCTTATTTGGAACCCGGCTTTTTACTTTGACCAGCGTTGCCCCGGGCAGGTATTTACTATGATGCAAATGATCATTCGCTTTTCGAATCCTTGACAGTTATGCCAATGTCAGTAAACGAACAACTTAGAGCCCGCCGGCTACTGACACTATGGCGATCTGAACGGTGAGGGACGTGAGCGAAGCCCGAGATTGATCCTTAGGTCCCGGCAGGACCTCTGAGGGACCAATCGCGTGCTGACGCGCGCGCGCTGTGGCCACGGTTGGGTACGCGTGCTTACCTTTACGGCCAACCGATCGCACGAGCGTTACGTGCCTGATTTGGGCGCCGAACAAGAGGCGATGTTGTTGGCCAGCGGCGAGGGGCCGCTGGGGCGGGCGTCGGATTATTTGTTTGACACCCACCGCCACTTGTTGCAGCTGGGTATCACCGATCAGCGGTTGCAGCGGCTTTGCGGTCGGGTTGACGCGTTAATGAAAGCGCAGTCGTGATAGGGGCATGGCGCAGGGCGCTACCATTCGCCCTTTTGAAGGAGATGCTATGAGCCTGCTGCAGTTTATTTTGGACATGGTGTGGATTCCGCCCAAGCGCACCAGCCACCCGATTGAGGCCATTATTCGTGTGCGTGACGAGCGCTTGGCGCGCACCGCCGAGGCTTTAAAGCAACCGTATTAATCGGTGCCACGCCGCAGCGCGTTGTTCATGTTTTGCTGCAGCAGCAGCGCCTCAAGAATATGAACCAGCAGCGGCGAAGCGTTGCGCAGCATCGCCGCGGCGTCTTCGGCGGCGATTTTGGCGCAGGTGGTTTGGCCTTTTGCCCGGGCACCCGCACCCCGAATGCCACCGCGCAGAAAAGCCTGTTCGCCAAAAGACTGCCCTACCGGGACTTGGGCAAACGCCTGACCATCGGCTCCCACCAATTCAACGCAGCCGTCCATTAGTATGTACAAATTACCGGCGTTGGCGCCAGCCTCAAAGATGTGCTCGCCGTCTTCGTACACCACTTTGTAAAAATCAGCCATCTTTTGGTAACCCCAGTGTACGGCCCGTGATGGTCGAAAAAATGCCCTTCATCGTCGGTTGCAGGTTAGCAAAGGCTGCATCGGCTTGAAACAGCGGGATGCTCATGGCCCGAGAGTTTTTTGTTGCAACTACAGTAAAACGCATAGGACGCCTGGCCATGCCCTCTGCGACGCCGATGACGGCGCCCGGCCCGAGTCGATAAGCGGTCTGACCCGATACATACATCACTCCGCCGTCGATTAAGAAATAACCGGTCGAGACGTCGTCGCCCTCAGACAGTATTCTTTGACCCTCGGATAAGTTCACTGCACTGAATACGCGGCATGACCATAGCGTGTAGTACAGGCGCTCCTCTGCAGTCAGTTGACCCGACTCAAAAATTTCGAGGCTATTTTTAGAATGAGGGTC
>RFXW01000085.1 GCA_009921245.1 Candidatus Fonsibacter lacus
GCAGGGCAAAGTCGATCCAGAAATTGCGAACAACATCTCTCACCTTGACGGCGGCAGTGTTGAAATTTACCAAACCATGATCCGAGAGATGGACGAGGGCATAGGGTGGATCGTGGATGCGCTAAAAGCCAACGGCCAATTGGATGACACGCTTATTATTTTCACCAGTGACAACGGCGGCGAGCGTTTTTCAGACAATTGGCCACTGGTGGGCGGCAAGATGGATCTAACCGAAGGTGGGATCCGCGTGCCCTACATTGCCCATTGGCCCAACGGCATCAAGCAGCCTGGCAGGGTATCGAGCCAACACTGTCTCAGCATGGATTGGACAGCCACCATCTTGGATATCGCAGGGGTTACGCCACCCAGCCACCACGTGCTGGACGGCGTATCACTGCGCGTCACACTGGATCAGGTGGGACAAGAATTTGAGCGGCCCATGTTTTGGCGCATGAACCACAAACAACAGCGCGCTTACCGATGTGGCGCATGGAAGTATTTAAAGATTGAAGCGCACGAATACTTGTTTAACATTGAACAAGACGCCCGCGAGCGTGCAAACCAGGCCAAAAAAAGCCCTGAACGACTCGCTGCCATGCGCACCGCCTATGAGCGCTGGGAACAGGGGCTGCCGCCCATACCCGACGATGCCGGCATCGGACTCATCTACACACTGGCCGATATGCCAGCGCGCTAGTGTTGCTGGAGGCAACGATTGCATGCACCGCGTCACCCCATGACTTTGAGGAAGCCTAAACATGTTTGTTAAAAATTGTTGGTACGTGGCTGGGTGGGATACCGACGTTGACAGCCAGGCCCTGTTCACCCGAACCATTTGCAATGAACCCGTGCTTTTTTATCGAGATGCTGCGGGGCAATTGGTGGCGCTTGAAGACCGATGCTGCCATCGCTCGGCGCCGTTGAGCGCGGGACGGCGTGAGGGCGACTGCATACGTTGCATGTACCACGGACTGAAGTTTGATGCCACCGGCGCCTGCATCGATATACCGGGGCAGGATCGGATTCCAGCCAAGGCCAAGGTGCGCCGGTACCCGGTGGTACAAAAAAATCGACTGATTTGGATTTGGATGGGCGATCCGGCACTGGCCGACGCCAGCCACATTCTGGACTTTTTCTGGCATGACTCACCGCAGTGGGCCATGAAACCCGGCTACATCCACTACCAGGCCAACTATCAACTCATTGTTGACAACTTACTCGACTTCACGCACCTGGCGTGGGTTCACCCCACCACCTTGGGCTCGGGGAGTGAAGCCAAGCTCAAACCCGAAATCAGGCGTGACGACGCTGGCACCGGCATGATTTCAATTGATCGCTGGTACCTTGACGACGAGATGCCCCCCATGCACAAAAAGTTTGCCAAGTTCAGTGGAAAAGTTGACCGCTGGCAACTGTACCAATGGGTGCCACCCGGGTTTCTGCGCATGGATGCCGGATCCGCGCCGGTAGGTACGGGTGCGCCTGAGGGCAAGCGCACCGATCAGGCCTTGCAGTTTCGGCACACCTCGATTCAAACGCCAGAAACGGAATCGACTTCGCACTATTGGTTTTGTCAGGCGCGCAACTTTGAACTTGACGACAGCCAACTCACCGATGCCATTTTTGATAGCGTGGTTGAAGCCTTTGAAGAAGACCGCGCCATCATTGAAGCGCAGCAGCGCAACATGCACTTGGTGGGCGACCGCATGATGATTCCAATCGCCGCCGACGCTGCGTTAAACCAAGCCCGGGCGTTGGTCAATCGGTTGCTTGAGCACGAGCAGCCCAGTCCAAGCGCGGCGGGCTGAGCGGCATGCGCTGGGCCTCCTACCGTCATCGACCGTTTCACCTCGGGGCCTACCCGACGGAACGCTTAACCCGGCAGTCGAGCGCGGCAACGCCGCACACGCTGCCTGCCATGCAGCCCTTGGTTTTTGATCGGGCCGATGCCCACTCGATTGTTCATGCCATGGCACCCTATATGGCCATGTTCGATCTGATCCGAGAAGGGCAACTCAACCCGGTTCAAGGGGATGTCCCTGCCGACCAAGCCGAGCGCGCCGCCCACCTCAAAAGTGCCGCCTACTACTTTGATGCCACTTTTGCTGGTGTTTGTCGTATCCCCAAGGCAGCCCATTTGGCCCAGCCCATTGCCAACCCAGCGGTGGCGGAACTGGGGCAGGCGCTGGCGCAAAGCCAACCCAAGAGCTTTGCCGCCGGCATGGACATGATTTTGGCCGACGTCATCGACGCCTCGCGTATGCAGCATGGTCCGGTCGACCAGCACAGCCACGCGCTGGTACTGGCGGTTGAGTACCCGCGCGACCCACGCGAGGGTGAGCCGGGGTGCGATTGGATCCATGCGGCGCAAGCGCACCGCGCGGCGCTGTTGGCGTCGCAAACCGCGGTCTTGCTCTCCAGTTATCTGCGCATGCTGGGCTTTGCTGCGCGCGCCCACAGCATGACGGCAAGCGAGCTCGATTTGCCCTGTTTGGCTTGGCACGCCGGCCTGACCGACGCACACGGCAACCATCCATTCGTTGGACGGCGTATGGCGCTGGCGGCTGTATCCACCGGGTTTGCCATGCAAGTCGATCAGCCGCTGGCCCCCCAGCCAGGCCAAGGCAAGGGCCTCGCATGGTGGCTAGGCGTGGGCTCTACGCGTCATGCATGGCAGGCGCATCCCATGGCAAAACGCGACTATCGGCTCGGTCCGCATCCGATTGAACAACTGCCCAAACGCGAGCAACCCACCACCTTCATCGACCACGAGCGGGTTCCGCGGTTTCCTAAGCGAGCCGACTTTTTTGCGCGGGCACTGTTTGGTGATTTAGGCGCAGATGTGCAAAGCGATGCCAAAAATGGGCACTACGTCATGAAAAGTCCCATCGGCGCCTGCGCGCGGCGTGCACTGGGGGCGTTGTTGCTGCTGCAATTCGGCGAGGCCAAAGGGCCGGTTGCGGCACACGCCACCGACGCGGCGCGCAACGCCGACAACCTTAAAGCCACCAGTTACTTTTTGGGTATCGACGCGGTGGGCTTGTGCCAGGTGCCGGAGTGGGCATATTACTCGCACGACGCGGGCGGTAACGCCATGCCTGCCTATCATCCGCATGCTGTCAACATGCTGATCGATCAGGGGCACGAAACCATGGAAGGCGCCAGCGGCGACGATTGGATTTCGGTCGCGCAAAGCATGCGCGCCTACCTGCGGTTTTCGCTCATGGGCGGCGTATTGGCCGAACAAATTCGGCGTATGGGATACGGCGCGCGGGTGCACTCGGTGCTTGATGGCGACGTGCTGCAACCGCCGCTGCTGCTGCTCAGCGGTTTGGGGGAGGTGAGTCGCATCGGTGAGGTGATTCTTAACCCGTTCCTTGGGCCGCGCCTTAAAAGCGGCACGGTTACCACCGATATGCCCATGCATTTTGACCAGCCGGTGGATTTTGGGCTGCAGCGTTTTTGTGAAGGCTGCAACAAGTGCGCCCGTGAGTGCCCATCGGGCGCCATCACTGCGGGCCCTAAGGTGATGTACAACGGCTACGAAATTTGGAAAAGCGACGCCGAGAAATGCACCCGTTACCGGCTGACCAATGCCGGCGGTGGCATGTGCGGGCGTTGCATGAAGACCTGCCCGTGGAACCTCGAGGGTTTGCTGGCGGATGACCTTTGGCGTCAGGTGGCCACGCGGGTACCCCAATCGGCGCCCCTACTGGCGCGTTTGGACGACTGGCTGGACCGTGGCAGCATCAACCCAGTTAAAAAATGGTGGTGGGATATTGAACTCGATCGCACCACCGGCGGCTACGTCTTGGCCAAACAAACGCATAGGCGGACGCTGCAAAAAAGCCTCAAGATTCACCCGCAGGAACAAACGCTGGCGGTATACCCGGCCGATACCATGCCGCTGCCGTACCCTGTAACACAACGCGTGGACCGCGAAGCAGGTATCAAGCGCTACCAACAATTGCTCTCACCCCAAGCCTATCGGCAGCGCCTGGCCAATCAACAAACCGCCGATTTGGCACCACCGGCGCGGCCGCTGCCTGCGCAGCCGCCTGTTTTCCCTGTTCGAGTGCACGCCCGCAATGACTTAAGCGACAGCGTGGTTGAGTTTGAGCTGCGCGCCCTTGACGGTGGCGAACTGCCCGCGTTTGAGGCTGGCGCGCACATCGACGTGGTGATTGCGCCCGAATACCAACGCGCGTACAGCCTGGCTGGCGATCCCATGCGGCGCGACCGTTACCTGATTGGGGTACTCAAAGAAGAACCAACCGCGGGCGGGCGGGGTGGCTCGGCGCTGATGCACCGCGTGTTTAAACCAGGCCGGCAGGTGTTCATCTCGCCGCCCAAAAATCATTTTCCGTTGCAGCCCCATGCCACGCGCAGTTGGCTGATGGCCGGTGGCATTGGCGTAACACCCTTGATCGCCATGGCCCACACCTTGCATGCCCAGCAGCAAGATTTTGTGTTTCACCTAAGCGTGCGTGACCGCGCCGCGTCGGGCTATGCCAACCTGTTGCCAAGCATGCCGTGGCAGAGTCGGGTGCAGCTGCATGTCTCTAGTGAAGGTGAGCGGTTAAACCTGGCTCAGGCGTTGCCTGCCTATCAGCCCGGCTTTGTGTTGTACACCTGCGGATCGGCGGTGTACATGGACGCCGTCTTTGAGGCCGCGCAACACCTGGGTTGGCCTACCGCGGCTTGCCAGCGCGAGTATTTTCAGGTGCCCGAAGGGCCGCAGTGGGAAAACCATCCGTTTGTGCTGCGTTTGGGCCACGATGGGCCCCGCATCAACGTGGCGGCGAACCAAACCGCCACCGAGGCGCTTGCCGAATACGGCATGAACATTGAAGTGAAATGCAGCGACGGATTGTGCGGCGTATGCGCCCACGGCTACCACCCCGAGCAGTCCGATGCGGTGGAGCATCGCGATTTCGTGTTAAGCGAGCAACAGCGACAACAGCGCCTTATTTTGTGTTGCTCGCGGGCCCGCCACGCGGGTGGCGAGATCGTGCTTAAACTGCCTTAGGCCAGCCGATTAAGCCGCCACCGGACGCAGCACCTGAGCAAACAACTGCGTCAGGGCTTGATACGCGTTGAGGGGCAGCACCGCCGCAACGTACTGATCGGGCCTGACCACCACGATGCAGCCATGCTCGCGGTCAATCCCACGCAGGTTAAATACATCAGCGTGAGGGCGCGGATCGGCGCAAAAAACCTTTTCGTAATCACGCAAGCCGTATACCCCCTTGGCTGGCAACAGGGCGTCCACCATGGTTCTTATATCAACCTCGCGATGCGGCTGTTGAAATATTGCCCGCCAATCGATCACGGCATCGGGGTCGGCACCGGGTGGGGTATGGCAACGCACCGGCGAGTCGGCCGAACCCATCAGCCATTGGCACAAGGGTGCCACTCCGCATGCTGGGCTCATGGGCTGCGCACGCCCAGCAAACGCGTACAACCGCCAACGCCCATCGGCTTTGGCGCAATGCCCCAGCTGCATGGGTTTGGCGTCGGCCAACCGCACCACCGGCGCTGAATGAAAGCGCATGCCCACCACTTGCCCCGTTGCCAACGCTTGGTGCGTGTCGTCACCCACCAGCGTCGAGGGCTTGTAGCGAATTGCCGTGCCCGCGGTGAAGCGCCCGAACTGCATGTACATGCGTTGCAACTCATCGGGGTCAGCGCCGTTGGGGTTGTCGGCCGATTTCACCTTGGTGCTGAACAGCTTGGCAAACGCCCGATCAAAATCAATCAACTGCTTGGCAATGTCTTGGCGCTCGGCCGAGTAGGTTTGCAACAACTCGGGGTTGGCCTGCCCACGCAGCACATGCGCCATCTTCCAGCCCAAGTTCCAGGTGTCATTCACCGAGGTGTTTAACCCTTGGCCCGCCTTGGGACTGTGGGTGTGGCATGCATCACCGGCTAAAAACACACGCGGCAGACGACCGGGCTCAGCGTCATCAAAGGCGGTGGCCAGGCGTTGCCCAATTTCGTACACGCTCCACCAAGGCATTTCTTTCACCTCCAAACGATAGGGGTGAAGAATGCGTTGCGCCGCGGCAATCAGGTAGTCGGCGGATACCTTGGCGCGGTCTATACGTTGGTTGGCGTTGAGCTTGTCGAGCTCAATGTAGAGCCTAAACATGTAGCCACCCTCGCGCGGAATGATCAGCATGTTGCCTTCGGTGGCCGACTGGATCACGCTTTTGATGCGAACATCCGGGAAATCGGTTACCGCCAGCACATCCATCACACCCCACGCTTGGTTCAACGCATCGCCCACCAAGTCGCGGCCAATCAATGTACGCACGGTGCTGCGTGCCCCATCGCAGCCCACCACGTAACGCGCTTTAACTTGTTCGAGTGCGTGCGCGCTTTGGGCGTGTGTGACGCCACGCTCGAAGGTTAGCGTCAAAGGGTAGTCCTCGGCGTCGTCGCGTTGCAGGGCCACCAATTTGCGTGAATAAAAGGGTTCAAGTTTGGCGGGCGCTCGCCGCATGACATCCAAAAACATGTCATGAATGCGTGCTTGGTTGATGATGACGTGCGGCATTTCCGACAAGTCATCCTCCACGTCTTGTATGCGGTCATGACGGGTGATGTGCTGGGCTTGATTGGGGTCGGGTTTCCAAAACGTGGTTTCGTTGACTTGATACGCCTCTTGCATCACCTGCTCGGCAAAGCCGTAGGCCTGAAACATCTCCATCGTGCGGCAGGCCATGCCATCGGCTTGGCCAACCGTTAACCTATCGTCCTTGGCATCCACAATACAGGTGCGTATGTCGGCAAACTGAGCCAATTGCGCCGCTAAATTCAGCCCGGCGGGTCCGCACCCCACAATCAACACGTCGGTGGTTGCCGGCAGTGGTCGTTTGATGGGTGGCGGCACCACACGGTCTTGCGGATCGGCATAACGCGGATCACCTGGCTGAAACCCATTGAGATGAAATTGCATAGTCGTGCTTCCCGCGTGCGGCCACTAATGGTTGTTCATGATAACCATTTTCCTTGCTTCGAATGGTACGGCCAGCGCGCACCCGTATCAAGAAGGCTAGGGGGATGGCGGCCGAGCGCCCCCGTGCATTATTTAACCGCGCCCGCGTAATCCTTGTGGCGTCCGGTTAGCGGCTGGATAAACCAAACAACCACTGAAACAGCCATTTCACCGCGTAGCCAATGCCGTAAATGGTGGCCATGCCAACCGCAGCCGAAGCAACCGCTTGCCCAGGCTCACCGTACTGGATGCCCTCGAGCGCTCGATAAGCCGCCACCGACGCGGCCAGCACGTGCACAAACACGCGCAACCTAAACACGATGTCAACCACGGCAGGAGGAAGGTAAAACGCCGACATGGTGTATGGGTCGGCACCAAAGGCGCGAGCTTAAGCGCGTCATCATGGCGCGGTGCAAGGCCAGCTTGCGCCTTGCTGCTCAATCTTAGCGGCGCAGGCTGCGGCTGTGGTGTCTTGAGCCTGCGTAAACACCTGCTGTGCCAAACGGGCCAGCCGGGTGTTGGCGGGTGCCTGCTGCAACGCTTGTCGGTATTTTTGCGCCGCGCCTTGCCAATCACCTTGCGCATGCAGGCTGTTACCCAAACCGGCCAAACCAATCGTGTCGTCGGGAAACGACGCCAGGTAATTGCGCCACGCACGCTGCGCCGTTGGGGCGTCAATAAAAGGCTCGGTTAAAGCCAATTGCTCACGCCACGCAGTGGGCTCTGGCTTGCTGGGCGTGTCGTCGGGCGCCAGCGCCACCATGGCCCAATAACCCTCGTGCATCCAAACATGCTCAAAAATTGGCATGGGCACCGCCACCCGCTTGCGCAAACCGCTGCGCCGATACACCTCGCGCTTGTCCAAGTCGTACCCCACCACCACCGAGTAGTGCCAAATCGGGTACCAATCGTTGCCAAAGTTTTCCAACGCAATCACCGGCCGACCCGCAGCGAGTTCGCCAAGCAAAGCCTGCAGGGTGGGCTCGATCACCTGCGGCACACGGCCAAAAGTGCGTGTGGCGGCCATCATTTCGAGCTGCAACGAGCCCTCCCGCCCTGGCACAAGCAGTTTAGGCGACACCTCGGCAAAGCCAGCCGAGGCCCCGGCGTACTGCAGCACCATGCTCAGCGCCGCCGGGCCGCAATACCAATCGTCTTGGGCAACAAACGGCACCTCGGTCAGCTCCACACGGGTGGGCAACGTGGCGCGGGCCTGCTCAACAAATGGCTGCGGCGCACCCCAATACTGCGGCGCGTA
>RFXW01000086.1 GCA_009921245.1 Candidatus Fonsibacter lacus
ACGCAAGAGGGTGCGGCATGAGCCACATCACATCCCAAATGCTGATCGATTTCGTGTACCACGAAGCCGACCTGCTCGATACCAAAGCACTGGACGCTTGGCTGGCCTTGTTCGCGCAAGACGGGGTGTATTGGATGCCGCTGCAGCCCGATCAACAAGACGCCCGCCTGATGGGCTCATTGATGTACGAAGACCGGGTGCTGCTGGCCACGCGGGTTGAGCGGTTGAAGGGCAAGCGCACCTTTTCGCAACAACCCGAAAGCCGCTGTCATCACCTGTTGCAGCAGCCCCGGGTGCCGACGCAGCATTTGGCAACATTCAACTTTTTATGTAAGGCTGATACATGGCACTCGCCCCCGAGATTGGGCCGCAGCAGCACACCATTTTTGAGGTCCTAAACGGTGTGGCGCATGCCCGACCCAACGCCGACTTGCTGGTGCTTGAGTCGGTGACCGCAGCCAATTATGGCCTGAGTCCAGAGACCGTTTCTTATGCCCAGGCATGGGCCGCCACCGAAGCCCTGCGCGCGCGCTACGCGCAGGCGGGGTATGGTCATGGCCATCGGGTGGCTTTGTCGCTGGACAACCGACCCGAATTTTTCTTTCACTGGTGGGCACTGAATGCCTTGGGCGTGTCGGTGGTGCCGGTTCATGCGGCGCTGCGTCATGCTGAGCTGAGCTATTTGCTTGGTCACAGCGAATGCGCCTTGGTGGTGGCCCGGCCTGATCGGCACGCCGCGTTGCAGGCGGCGCTGGACGCCGCGTCGAGTGCTGCGGCCGTTTGTGCCGCCGATGACGCCGGCTTTGCACCGGCACCCTTTGCTGCGCCAGCGGCGGCGCAGCCGGTTGGGCGTGATACCGAGTGTGCGCTGCTTTACACCTCGGGCACCACTGGCCGGCCTAAAGGCTGTCGCCTGCTCAACGGTTACTTTTTGCGCGCCGGTCGCTGGTACGCTGAACTCGACGGACACTGCACCTTGCGCCCAGGCATGGAGCGCATCATTACCCCACTGCCCGTGAACCACATGAACGCCTTGGCGTTTTCCACCATGGCCGCGCTCATGACGGGCGGTGCTTTGGTGCAGCTCGATCGCTTTCATCCGCAAAGCTGGTGGGCCAGCGTGCGCGACAGTGGCGCCACTGTGGTGCACTACTTGGGGGTCATGCCCGCCATGCTGCTGGGCGCGCCGCCCAACCCCGCTGACCGCACCCATCAGGTGCGCTTTGGCTTTGGCGCAGGAGTCGGCGGCGAGCAGCACGGCGCCTTTGAAGAGCGCTTTGGCTTTGCACTGGTTGAGGCGTGGGCCATGACAGAGACCGGCGCCGTGGGTTGCGTAATTGCCAACCACGAGCCACGCCACATTGGGCAGCATGCCTTTGGTAAGCCCCAAGCGCACATGGCATGGCGTGTGGTGGACGACGACGGCCACGACGTTGCCTCAGGCACACCGGGGGAGCTGTGGGTACGCGGCGCGGGTAGCGACCCACGCCAAGATTTTTTTGCGGGGTACCTGAAAGACGACGCCGCCACCGAAGAAGCCTGGGCCCTTGGTTGGTTCCACACCGGTGACGTGGTGCGGGTAGACGCCGACGGGTGTATGTTTTTTGTGGATCGTAAAAAAAATGTGGTGCGGCGCAGCGGCGAAAACATCAGCGCGGTAGAGGTAGAAACGGTACTGGCCACCCACCCCGACGTAAAGGCCGTGGCGGTCGCGCCCGTACCCGATGCTGTTCGAGGCGATGAGGTGTGCGCGTGTGTGGTGCCGCACGAGGCGCCCGATAACGCCACCGAGTGGGCACAAGCCTTGGTGCGTTGGGCGCTGGAGCAACTCAGTTATTACAAAGTACCCGGCTACGTGGTGTTGGTGGACGAACTGCCCTTGACGCTATCGCAAAAAATTCAGCGTGGGCAATTGCGCGAATTGGCGCAAAGCGCGTTGGGGCAGCCACACGCGGTGGATACCCGTGCCATGAAAAAGAGTGGCGCATGACGCGGCGCGGCTACGATGACGTAGCCGTGGCGGTGCCGGTCACGGTGCCCTACATACGCTACAGCCCGCGCAGCGCGCATTGGTTTGTGGCGCGCGCGCTTGAAGATTTGCTGCAAGCCAGTGGCCTAGATAAACCCAGCATTGACGGCTTGTGCTTAAGCAGTTTTACGCTGGCACCGGATACCGCTGTCGGGCTGCTGCAGCACGTGGGTCTTAGCCCGCGTTGGTTGGACCATATTCCAACCGGTGGTGCATCGGGGGTAATGGCGGTACGCCGCGCGGCGCGGGCGGTGCAGGCGGGTGACGCCGACATCGTGGCGTGTATTGCCGCAGACACCAATCACGTGGACACCTTCCGGCAAACCTTGGGCAGCTTCAGCCAGTTTGCCCGCGACGCCACCTATCCTTACGGCTCAGGCGGGCCCAATTCAATTTTTGCGTTCATCATGGCGCACTACATGCAAAAGTATGGTGCCAACCGAGAAGACTTTGGCCACATCGCGGTGGCGCAGCGTCATAACGCCCTGCGCAACCCCAACGCGTTGTTTAAACAGCCGCTGACCCTTGAACAGTATCTTTCGGCCCGACCCATTGCGGATCCGATCCATTTGTTTGACTGCGTCATGCCCTGCGCCGGCGCAGAGGCGGTGTTGGTTATGTCCAGTGCCCGGGCGCGAGACCTTGGGCTGGCACACGTGGTGTTGCGAGGCGCCATTGAGCGGCACAATGCCTTTGCCCACGATCCGATCTTTGAGCGCGGTGGCTGGCGTGTGGATCGAGCCGAGCTTTATGCCCAGGCTGGGGCCACGCCCGCGCAGGTGGATTTTGTTCAAACCTACGACGATTACCCAGTGGTTTCCATGATTCAGTTTGAGGACTTGGGCTTTTGCGACAAAGGGGAGGGCCCGGCATTTGTGCGGTCACACAATCTTCAGTTTGACGGCACCTTTGCGCACAACACATCGGGCGGTCAGCTCTCCAGTGGACAAGCGGGTGCCGCAGGCGGTTTTTTAGGACTCACCGAGGCCGTACGCCAGCTCACGGGTGCGGCCGAGCAACGTGCTGTGCCAGGCGCTCAACTGGGGTTGGTAACTGGCTTTGGCATGGTCACCTACGACCGCTGTTTATGCACCGGTGCCTTGTTGTTGGGGGCCGCCGCATGAGCATGCCCATGCCACCACCGAAGCGCAAAAACCCGGCGCTTCGCACACGGCCTATGCACCCACCGCCGGCAGCCCGCAGCCGCATTGGGCTGGGGCTCACCGCCGCCGCCGCCCGTGGCGAGCTTGCCCTACAGGTGTGTCAGGCCTGCGGTGCGCATCAGTATCCGCCACGTGAGAGTTGCTGCCGCTGCCCCAGCACCCACTTGAAGTGGCAGGCCCAGTCGGGCTTGGGGCAACTGCTGGCGATCACCACACTGTCGCATAGCAACGATTTGTTTTTCCGTGAGCGGCTACCTTGGCGGCTGGGCATGGTGGCACTGGACGTTGGCGTCTCGGTGCTGGTGCATTTGCACGAAGACGTGGACACGCCCAATCAAAATGTTCGTGTGCTGGCCCGGTTGGATCGGGCCGGTCAAGCCGTGCTTATTGCGGTACCAACCCAACCCTCCCCCCATTGGCAGGAGACCTCCATGATGCGTGAAATGGGCTGCGACCCGAAACATCGCAAGATATTGATCACCGATGGCAAAAGCCCCACCGGTCAGGCGCTGGCGCGGGCCTGCGTGGCTGCGGGGGCACAAACGGTGTGGGTGGGCCACGCCGAGCCATGGAAAAAACTACCCGGGTTAGACGAGCTCGCTACTCTGCCGGGAGTGAGCTTGATACCACTGGACCTTACCAATGAACGTGATGTGGCCAAGGTCAGTGGCGGCATAGGCGGCAAAGTGGATATTGTGATCAACAACGCCGAGGCGCACCGCACGCACGGCATAGCCGACCGCGCAGGAACCGATGCGGCGCGTTTCGAGATGGACTTAAACTACTTTGGCTTGCTGCGATTGGCCCAGTCGCTTGGGCCAGCGCTTAAGGGGCGTGCCGCCGATGGGCCGGCCAATGCCGTGGCATGGGTCAACGTGCTGTCAATTTACGCGCTGGCCAACTTTCCGGCCCATGGCACCTACTCGGCATCAAAGGCTGCGGCCTATTCTTTGGCGCAGTGTTTGCGGGCAGAGATGCGGCCCTTTGGTATTCGGGTGATCAATGTTTTTCCAGGGCCAGTGGAAGACGAATGGTTTCAAAGTCTGCCGCCACCCAAGTTAAACCCAGACGTGCTCGCACGTGCCATTGTGAAGGCACTGCAAGAGGGCACCGAAGACGTTTACCCCGGTGATGTGGCGCAGGAGTGGCTGCAACGCTGGCGCGAAGACCCCAAGATACTTGAGCGTGAAATCGCGGCAGGAGACGGACAATGAGCACCACCCCCAGCATTCTGATGGCGCTGGCGCAAGCCATGCAGCAGCGTCGCATCGAGGTGGTGGACCTTACACAAACACTGACGCCCGAGTTTCCCCAAATCAGCCTACCCCCAGAGTATGGGCAGTGCTGGCCGTTTCGGCTTGAAGAGGTGGCGCAGTACGACGCCCGTGGGCCAAGCTGGTACTGGAACAACTTTTCTTGTGGCGAACATACGGGCACCCACTTTGATGCCCCGATTCACTGGGTTTCCGGCCGACACCTGCCGTTCAATTCGGTGGATACCATTCCGGTTGAGCATTTCGTGGCGCCTGCCTACGTAATCGACTGCGTGGCGCAAACCCAAGCCGACCCCGACTACTTGCTCACGGTGGACGACGTGCTGGCGTTTGAAGCCGCGCACGGCCGCATACAAGCCCGGTCGTGGTTGTTCATGCGTACCGATTGGTCGCAGCGCACCGACCCCGAGGCCTATCAAAATTTTGATGAAACCGGTCAGCACACGCCGGGGCCGAGCACCGAAGCGGTGCGGTTCTTAATTGAAGAGCGCGACGTGATTGGTTTTGGCTCCGAGGCCATTGGCACCGACGCCGGACAAGGCTTTCACCTCAAGCCCCCGTATCCGTGCCACTACCTTATGCACGGCAGCGGACGCTATGGACTGCAGTGCCTCACCAACCTGCATCTGCTCCCTCCGGCGGGTGCGGTGGTGTTGGCGGCGCCACTCAAAATACAAAAGGGCAGCGGCAGCCCATTGCGCGTGTTGGCGTTGGTGGAGCGCACATGACCAAGCATGCCATCGTGACGGGTGCCAGTGGCGGCATTGGCGCGGCGATTGCGCAGCGTTTGCTGGCGCAAGACATGGTGGTGTGGTCGTTGTCGCGCCGTGCGCCAGGCTTTGCCCATGCCAACCTTCGCCACCTGTCGGTGGACTTGCTTGACCGCGTGGCGTTGGCCGATGCCTTGCACACCCTAACGGCTGAACATGCCATCACCACCCTGGTGCACAACGCCGGCGCGATTCGGGCCGCTAGGGTGCCCGAAGTCCAGCTTGCCGATTTGGATGCTCTGGCCCAGCTGCACCTGGGCTGTGCCGTGCAGTTGCTGCAAGCCACCTTACCCGCCATGCAGAGCCATGGGTTTGGGCGGGTGGTGTTGTTGTCGTCGCGCGCGGCCCTTGGCTTGTCCTCGCGCACGGCCTACAGCGCCACCAAGGCTGGCATGCTGGGCATGGCCCGCACCTGGGCGCTGGAATTGGCGGGGCAGGGGATCACAGTGAATGTGGTGGCGCCAGGCCCGATCGCCGAAACCGAAATGTTTGATGCAGTGATTCCACGTGGCAGTGAGCGCGAGGCGGCGTTGGCACAGGCCATTCCGGTGCAGCGTTTGGGCAAACCCGCCGACGTGGCACGGGCGGTTACTTTTTTTACAGACGCTGAAGCCGATTTTGTAACCGGCCAAGTGCTTTACGTGTGCGGCGGCAGCAGCGTAGGCAGTTTGTCGTTGTAGTGCGCCCTACGGGCTCTCCTGGGCTGCCCAGCGCAACGCGCCGCGTTTAGTGCGACAAACCGGGCAACCACAGCGCCAATGACGGCACAAATATGACCAGCAAAATCAGTCCAAGCACACACGCCACAAAAGGCGTGGCGGCAAGCCATACATCGCGCATGGTGATATGGCTGGGGGCTACCCCTTTCATCACAAACAGCAGCAAACCAAACGGCGGCGTGGTGTAGCCCACCTCCAGCGCCAAAAGCAAAATCAGACCAAACCATGTCAGGTCAAAACCAAGCGTTTGCGCCAAAGGAAAAAAGATAGGTGCGGTCAACAACATCATGGACAACTGGTCCATGAAACAGCCCAACAGCAAAATGATGCCTATCATCATGAACAGCATGGCCAAGGGCGCCAGTTCGTAGGATGTTGCCCATTCAATCAGGCCCGAACTGGCTCCCGAAAAAGCCAGCAACTGGCTGAAGGTGGCCGAGCCCAGAATAATAAAAAACGACATCACCGTGACCCGCATCGCCCCGGCCAAGGATGAGCGAATCGCTTTGATGGTCAGCACCCGATAGGCGGCGGCCAACACCATCACCGCCAAGCAGCCCACTGCAGCGGCTTCGGTCGGGGTTGAAATGCCGGTCACCATGGCGCCAATGCACGCTGCCACCACCAAGAACATGGGGATGACGTCTCTCACCACCAGCAACAGTTTTTCACCAATAGAGACACTGCCCGCCTGATAGCCGGGCGCTGCATTCGGGTCCAAGCGGGTCCACAAAAAAATGACCACGACGTAGGCGGTTGCCAAAATGAGCCCGGGAATGATGCCTGCAATCAGCAGGTCACCTACGTCGGTTTGCCCTAAGGTAGCCAACAGCACCGCCAACGCCGACGGTGGAATGATCACCGCCAAGCCGCCGGTACCCAAAATTGGGCCGATGGAGAGGTATTTGTTGTATCCCCGGCGCATCATCTCGGGCACCATGGTTGAACCCAATAATGCGGTGGATCCCATGCTGGAGCCCGACAGTGTAGCGAAGGCGGTACCACCCGCCACCGTCACGTAACTTAAACGCCCTGGCACATTGCCCATGAGCCGGTCAATGGCGTTAAACATTCGGTTGGCTAAACCGGTATAAAAGAACAACTCTCCCATGAGCAAAAACATGGGGATAGGGACCAGCGCAAAAAGCGTCATGGCGCCGTAGCCGTTGTGCAGCATTTGCTCCACGCCGGTGGCGCCACGCATAAAAATGGCGGCTCCTACGATGTTGCTGGCCAAAAACGCAATCGCCACCGGCATGCCAAGCAGCATAAGCACAACAATCATGCCGATGAGCAAACCAAAGGCTTCGTACCAGACCATGGGTTATTTATCCTGATTTGGAATATCGATGGCGCCCACTTTGGCGATGGGTTCGCCTCGCAGCCATAGTCGGAAAAACTCAAGAACCATCATGCCAAAGCTCAGCGGCATAAACGCCAAAAGCATCCAGCGTGGCATGTCAAATGAACGCATGTCCATATCGCCCGCCGAGTAGGTGTCCAGTGTCACGAGAATACCGAAATAAGCCAGTATCAAGCAGGTCACGATACACAGCCAGCAAAGGGCCGTAAGCAACCGTGCACGAGCTTTTGGCGGCAGCGTGACCAGCAACACCTCCACCGTCACATGTGCGCGCTCGCGAACCAGCCAGGGACCACCCAACAATGGAATGATCAACAGCGAGTACTCAGTTAGCGCAAAGAAGTGAGCCGAGAAGGACAGCCCAACTTCACGTGCAAAGATATCCAGAATAATCATGGCCATCATGGCAAGCAGCAACACGCCAGCGAGAAACGCCATCAGGTCAACGACTCGGTCAAGAATGCGACTCAGCATGGTGGAGTGACGATCCTAAAAAATAAGCCGAGCCCGTTACCTGGGCTCGGCTTCGGTCACGGCACGACTTAGCGTGGCGAGAACAGCTTCATCACGTTTTCAGCGCTGGCGGTGTTGCCGTCCATTTTCTGGATGCGATCCTTCATGCGCTGGTGGCTGGCGTTGGCTGCACCTTCAACAAAGCGGGCACCTGCCAGGGTTGGCAAGGTGGTTACCTTGACACCTTTCTCATCAAGCATTTTGTGCTCCTTGGTGCGCAGAGCGCCAAGTTCCGCCATGCTCTCTTTCTCGTAGGCAGCAATGGTTTGGGTCAGGATATCCCGGGTTTTCTGGCTCAAACTGGCCCACTTTTTACCGTTGACAATCACGCCCAAGTCAGTCGAGAAGAACGCTGGTTCAAGCCGGTGCTTGATGTACTTGTCCCAGCTCAAATCCATCACGCCAATTTGTGTCCACCC
>RFXW01000087.1 GCA_009921245.1 Candidatus Fonsibacter lacus
GCGCGCAATTTGCCGCTTTTGAAGTCTTTCAGCGCCTGGGTGCGCGCGGTTTGGCTTTTGTTGCCATGCAGTGCCATGGCGTGCACGCCTTTGGCCTCTAAAAAATCCGCCACGTGGTTGGCGCCAAATTTGGTACGCGTAAATACCAGCACCTGGCTCCAGTTTTCGCTTTGCAAAATGTGCAACAACAAATCTTTTTTACGCGCCCGGCCCACCGGGTAAATGGTTTGGTCAATGCGTTGCGCGGTGGTGTTGGGCGGTGTAACCTGCACGCTGGCTGGGTTTTTTAGCAGGGTTGCCGCCAGGGTGCGAATCTCGTCGCTGAAGGTTGCGGAAAACAGCAGGCTTTGCTTGCTGTCGGGCAACAGTTTGAGCACTTTTTTTACGTCGTGAATAAAGCCCATGTCCAACATGCGATCGGCTTCGTCGAGGACCAGCATTTCTACGCCAGACAAGTTAACCAAGCCTTGATCGGCCAAGTCCAGCAAGCGCCCAGGTGTGGCCACCAGCACATCGACCCCAGCTTGTAGGCGCTTGACTTGGGGGTTCATGCCCACGCCGCCAAAAATCGCTGTGGAACGCAGCTTAAGGTGTTTACCGTATACCCGAACCGAGTCTTCGACTTGCGCGGCCAACTCTCGGGTGGGGGTTAGCACCAAGGCCCGAATGACGCCTTTTTGCGCTGGGGCTTGGGTGTGCAGCCGGTGCAGCATGGGCAGCGTAAACGCCGCGGTTTTGCCGGTGCCGGTTTGCGCGCCGGCGAGTAAGTCTTGTCCGCTTAACACCAGCGGAATGGCCTGGCTTTGGATGGGCGTGGGGTTCTCGTAGCCCTGGTCTTGAATCGCCTGCGTCAACGCAGGGTCGAGGTGAAGTGTTTCAAACGACATGATGTGGGTGCCGTAAAAGGCACGCTTGGCTGTTCGTGCGCTCTCGGCGGCCAAAGGGCTTGGAGAGCCAGTCACTGGAACAGGATGATGACAAGGTGGGATGCAGGGTAAATCGGGGCATCCCTCAGCGTAGCTGCTGAAGCTGCAAGGACTGGTGCGTGCAGCGAACCTGAATTATCGCATGAAATCCCTGCTGCGCCTTGCCATGGGCGTCAAGTCATAATTCGGCCATGGCTCAATACGTTTACACCATGAACCGGGTAGGCAAGATCGTCCCACCCAAAAAATTCATTCTCAAAGACATTTCGTTGTCGTTTTTTCCGGGGGCCAAGATCGGCGTGCTGGGCCTTAACGGCGCCGGCAAGTCCACTTTGCTGCGCATCATGGCGGGCGTGGACACCGAAATCGAGGGCGAGGCCACCCCCATGCCGGGGATCAAAATTGGCTACCTGCCGCAGGAGCCGGCGCTGCAGCCCGAGGCCACCGTGCGCGCCTGCGTGGAGGAGGCGTTGGGCGAGGTCAATGCCGCGCGTCAGCGACTCGACGAGGTGTACGCCGCCTACGCCGAACCCGACGCCGACTTTGATGCGTTGGCCGCTGAGCAGGCCGAACTCGAGGCCGTGATCGCGGCGGCGGGCACCGACAGCGAGCACCAGCTTGAGATTGCCGCAGACGCGCTGCGCTTGCCGCCATGGGACGCGGTGATTGGCCATTTGTCGGGCGGCGAAAAGCGGCGCGTGGCGCTTTGTCGGCTGCTGTTGAGTAAGCCCGATATGTTGTTGTTGGACGAACCCACCAACCACCTGGACGCCGAGAGCGTGCAATGGCTGGAGCTGTTTTTGCAGCGTTTCCCAGGCACCGTGGTGGCCATTACCCACGATCGTTATTTCTTAGACAACGCCGCGGAATGGATTTTGGAGCTTGACCGTGGCCAAGGCATTCCCTACAAGGGCAACTACTCCAACTGGTTGGAACAAAAACAGACCCGATTGGAGCAGGAGCAACGCAGCGAAGATGCACGCGCCAAGGCCATTAAAAAAGAGCTGGAGTGGGTGCGGCAAAACCCCAAGGGCAGGCAAGCCAAAAGCAAGGCGCGCTTGGCGCGGTTTGAAGAGCTTGCCAGCCACGACTATCAAAAGCGCAACGAGACCCAAGAAATTTTTATTCCCGTGGCCGAGCGTTTGGGGCAAGAGGTTATTCGCTTCGAGTCGGTGAGCAAATCGTTTGGTGAGCGGCTGCTGATTGACCAACTGAGCTTCAGCGTGCCACCCGGTGCCATCGTGGGGGTGATTGGCCCCAACGGCGCGGGTAAATCCACCCTGTTTCGCATGATTCGTGGCTTGGAGCAACCGGACGCGGGTCAGATCACGATTGGGCAAACGGTGCAACTGTCGTTTGTTGATCAAAGCCGCGAGGCGTTGGCCGACGACCAAACCGTATGGCAAGACATCTCGGGTGGTTTGGACATGATCACCGTGGGCAAGTTTCAACTCCCCAGCCGGGCGTATTGCGGTCGGTTTAACTTCTCGGGCGCCGACCAGCAGAAAAAAGTTGGCCAACTCTCGGGCGGTGAACGCGGCCGTTTGCACCTGGCCAAAACCCTGGCCTCGGGGGGCAACGTGCTGTTGTTGGACGAGCCCTCCAACGACCTCGACGTAGAAACCCTGCGCGCGTTGGAAGACGCATTGCTCGAGTTCGCCGGTTGTGCGTTGGTGATCAGCCACGACCGTTGGTTTTTGGACCGAATCGCCACCCATATTCTGGCGTGCGAGGGGGATTCGCAATGGAGCTTTTTCGCTGGCAACTTTCAAGAGTACGAGGCGGACAAGGTGGCTCGATTGGGTGAGGACGCCGCCAAGCCCAAGCGCATTCGCTACCGCGCGCTCAAGTAACACGCGGTGTGCGCTAAAGAAAAAAGGGTTCCTTATGGAACCCTTTTTTGTGCCTCATCTTGGTGGATGGACTCAGGCGTTGTCAAACGGCATGACGGATTGACCCAAATCCTTACGCGTTTCAACCAGCACCAAGGGCTCGTTGCTGAGCTCAACCTTGGGTGGGCGTTCGCGCGGTACGCGCACCACGGGCGGCTCGGCCGCCATGGCGGCTTGCACCCGTGCCACTTTATCGGCGTCTGAGGCAATCCACTGCATGCCGGTCGCGGCCACCACCTCTTGCAGCGCTTGCACGGGCAACGTAAACGGCACCGCCGCAGGGGCTGGTTGAGCTGCCACCACAGGCAACTCATCGGCCGCTGGTGGCGGTGTTGACACGGCGTTCGAGGCAAACGGCTCGGTGGCTGCCGGTGGTGGCGCTTCAGCGTCAGCCACCTCGGGCGTGGCGTCGGACAAAGATGCCTGGGCTTCTGACTCGGCTGCACGTGGACGACGCGGACGGCGAGGGCGGCGGTTGCCTTCTGGCGCCGTGGCCTGTTCACCGCTGGCCTGCGCCTCATCGGTCGGCGCTTGGGCTTGCGGCGCCTCAGCGGCAGAGGCGCTGGGTTGTTCATCGTCTCTGAAGTAGCTGTAGCCAGGGTCTTGGCTGTCGCCACGCGGCACGATCATTGTTACGTCGGCGTCGTTGGCGTTGGCTGCCGAGGTTTGCTCTAACGATGTCTCGCTGGCCGGGGTGCTGTTGGCACGGTCGTCACCACGGCGGCGGCGTCCACCGCGTGAGCGACGGCTGCGGCCGTTGGCCCCACCTTCTGGGGTGGCTGGGCTGTTTGAGGTGTCGGCTTGATCGGTCTTGCTGCCGGTGTCGTTGCGCGCACCGCGCCGGCCACGCGCTTCGGTGGCTGCGCCATTTGGCGTGCTCTCGTCGCGTATGGTGGGTTCGCGACGCTCGCCGCGCTCGCCACGGCGATGCCGACCGCCGCGACCGCGACCACCGCTGTTGCGCGGCGAACCCTTGTCGGCGGCCTTGCCATCCGGGCGGGCCGGGTTGGCGCTGGGGTCTGTTTCAAACAACCCTTTGAGCCAAGCCCAAAAGCCGCCGCCAGTCTTGGCCGCCGCCGGCGTTGCCACGGGCGCCGGTGGACGCGGTGCGGTGGCATCGGGCAGCACGCCTTTGATAACCGGCTGCTGTTTGTTGGCCGGCTCTTGGCTGCGCCGCGTGACCATGGTGGCCTCTTCGTTGTCTTCGGCCAAGGTGTAGCTGGCGGCTAGGTTTTCTAGGCGCGGATCGTCGTGCTTGAGGCGCTCGAGCTTGTAATTGGGCGTGTCCAGGCTCTTGTTGGGCACCAACAGCACGTGAATACGCTGCTGCAGTTCGATCTTGGTGATTTCGGTGCGCTTTTCGTTTAACAAAAAGCTGGCCACTTCCACCGGCACTTGAACCAACACCGCTGCGGTGTTGTCTTTCATGGACTCTTCTTGAATGACGCGCAGAATTTGCAGCGCCGAACTTTCGGTGTCGCGAATGTGCCCTGATCCACCGCAGCGTGGGCATGGGATCGAGGCGCCCTCATTCAGCGCGGGGCGCAGTCGCTGGCGGCTCATTTCGAGCAAGCCAAATTTACTGATGGGGCCAAACTGCACCCGTGCGCGGTCTTGACGCAAGGCGTCGCGCAGACGGTTCTCAACATCGCGGCGGTTGCGTGATTCATCCATGTCGATGAAGTCAATCACAATCAGACCGCCCAAGTCGCGCAGGCGCGCTTGGCGTGCCACCTCTTCGGCGGCCTCTAAGTTGGTGCGAAAAGCGGTTTGCTCGATGTCGCTGCCGCGAATGGAGCGGGCCGAGTTGACGTCCACCGACACCAGGGCCTCGGTATGGTCGATCACAATGGCGCCGCCGCTGGGCAATTGCACGGTGCGGGCGTACGCGGTTTCGATTTGATGTTCGATTTGAAAACGCGAAAACAGCGGCGCATCGTCGCGGTAACGCTTCACGCGGGCACCGTGCTCGGGCATCACGTGGTTCATGAACTGGTGGGCTTGGTCAAAGATATCGTCGGTGTCGATCAATATCTCGCCAATGTCGGCCGAAAAATAGTCGCGAATGGCACGAATCACCAAGCTGGATTCTTGGTAAATTAAAAACGCACCTTTGCTGCCTTGCGCCGCCGATTCAATGGCTTGCCACAGCGCCAGCAGGTAGTTAAGGTCCCACTGCAATTCATTCACGGGCCGCCCGATGCCGGCGGTGCGCGCGATCACGCTGGTGCCCGAGGGGTGGTCGAGTTGCTCTAAGGCTTGTTTTAATTCTTGCCGGTCTTCACCCTCAATACGGCGGCTCACGCCACCGCCGCGCGGGTTGTTGGGCATCAGCACCACGTAGCGTCCAGCCAAGCTGATGTAGGTGGTTAGCGCAGCCCCCTTGTTGCCGCGCTCTTCTTTTTCAACTTGAACCAACAGCGTTTGGCCTTCTTTGATCACGTCTTGAATACGCGCCTGCGAAACCGCCACGCCAGGGGCAAAGTATTGCCGCGAGATTTCTTTAAATGGCAAAAAGCCGTGCCTGTCTTCGCCGTAATCCACAAAACAGGCTTCAAGTGAGGGCTCAACCCGGGTTACCACCGCTTGGTAAATGTTGCCTTTGCGCTGTTCGCGCCCTTCAATTTCGATTTCGTAATCAAGTAATTTTTGACCGTCGACCACGGCCAAGCGACGCTCTTCGGCTTGCGTCGCATTAATTAGCATCCGCTTCATGATGCATCGTCCTTCAAACAATGGCGCGCTAAATTTAACGCGCCCGCAGCAACAAGCCCGGGCTCAATAACAAGCGGATAGGTGCAGACGATTTGGATTCGCGCGCTTGCCTGTTGCACGCGCCCACGCCGGGCGTGGGCCGAGCGGTGGTGGGCGAAGGCTAAGCGCTGTATGTGATGCGAACACCCCAAGACCCGCGCTCGCTGGGGCGACGGTGACCGGTGGGTGCCAGGTAACAGCGAGACGCGCCGCTGTCACACATAAAAACTGTTCCAAATGCCTCAATTGCTTGCCGTTGGGCTGTTGGCGCGGGGAGGTTAGTTCTTTTTGTGTCGTAACCAAGCCCCGTACCTAGGGCTAACGTGTGTCTGGCAGCCTCATGACAAGGGTGTGCAGCCGCTCTGCGACAATGCAAGTTGTGGCTCACTTTGTTGGCCAGACCCCATGATTATACGTACAAAACCTGTAACGGCACCCGGTTGCGCCCCGCCCGGCGAAGTGCAAACCTGGGAGGTGCCTGCCCAAGCGCAGGGCCAGCGGCTGGATAACTTTTTGCTGCGCCACCTCAAGGGTGTCCCCAAAACCCATGTCTATCGCATCATCCGCTCCGGCGAGGTGCGTCTCAACGGCGGTCGGGTTCAAGCGCAAACCCGAGTCAACGCCGGCGATAGCCTGCGGGTGCCCCCGGTGCGGGTGGCGCAACGTGAATCGGTGCCGTTGCCTGGCCGTGGGCCCACCCTGCCGGTGCTTTTTGAAGATGCCAGCCTGTTGGTGGTGGATAAGCCTGCAGGCTGGGCGGTGCACGGCGGCAGCGGCGTGCAATGGGGGGTGCTGGAGTGGTTGCGTGCCCAGCACGAGACGGGCCCAGCGTTGGATTTGGTGCACCGCCTCGACCGTGAAACCAGCGGGGTGTTGGTATTGGCCAAAACCCGCCAGGCCTTGCAACGGACACAGGCGAGTTTTCGTTCGCGGGTGGTGCACAAGCACTACTTGGCCCTGGGCTATGGGCATTGGCCTCGAGCGCAACAGGTGGTGGACGTGGCACTGCAAAAAACCCACAGCTCAGACGGGCAGCGTGTGGTTAGGGCGGTGGACCCCAACAGCGAAGGTGCCCAGCGCAGCATCAGCGTCATGAAAAGGGTAAAAAACTTTAAATTGGGCGAAGATGATGTGTGTTTGATGCATGTTGGCATCAAAACCGGTAGAACACACCAAATTCGGGTCCACATGGCGCACCTGGGGCACCCTATCGCTGGCGACGATCGCTACGGGCTGGAAGCGTTTAACCGACGCCTGCACGACTTGGGATTAAAGCGTATGTTTTTGCATGCCCAGCAATTGGAATTGCCTCATCCGGTGCATGGCGGAAGTATTCGATTTATTTCCAAACTGTCAAAAGATTTGACAGGTTTTATTCCTGAAGTTATTTTCGGTTTAATTGATAAGACCGAATAATTTGGGCATATAATAATTTTCATGCGCGTTGGGTTTTTGCCCGTGTGCCCCTCTTTTAATTGTTTTATTTTCAAAAAAGGGACCGGATATGCCGTCTTATCAAGAATTAATGCAGCAGGCCAAAGATCTTATGGCCCAAGCCGAAAAAGTGCGCGACGCCGAGCGCCAAGGCGTGATTGACCAAATCAAGGCCACCATGGCTGCAAACGGTATCACCTTGGCCGATTTGGGTGGGCGAGGTGGACGCCGAGCCGGCGGCGCCAAAAAATCGGCCGAGGTACGCTACCGTGGCCCCAACGGCGAGACCTGGAGTGGTGGCCGAGGCCGTCGCCCCGATTGGGTGATGCAATTGCAAGCGCAAGGGCAAGACATCGAACAATTTCGCGTGTAAATCGGCCAACGCCGGTTAGCGGGGCGGGGCTATTGCTTTCCCCGCCATAATTGGCGCCTTCGGGCGCTTTTTTTGTTGAATTTCTCTACCTGCAGCATGGCCGACAAACGCTTTGATTTAATTGTTTTTGATTGGGATGGCACCCTATACGACTCCACGGCGGCCATCACCCGTGCCATTCAGGCGGCGGTGGCCGATGTGGGTGGCACCGTGCCCAGCGACGCGCAGGCGTCGCATGTGATTGGTTTGGGGCTGACGCAGGCTTTGGCTTACGCCGCCCCCGATGTGCCGCCCGCGCGTTATGCCGATTTGTCGCAGCACTACCGTCGCCACTGGGCGCAAGAGGTGCAGCGCTTGCACTTGTTTGACGGCATCGAGGCGCTGCTGGCCACGCTGCGTGCCCAGGGCTATCGGCTGGCGGTGGCCACCGGCAAAACCCGTGCGGGGCTGAATGAGGTTATGCAGCACACCGCGCTGCACGGCGTGTTTCACGACACCCGCACGGCAGACGAAACCGCCGGCAAGCCCGACCCGCAAATGTTGCACGAGTTGATGTGGGCGCTGGACGCCACGCCCGAGCGCACCCTAATGATTGGCGACACCAGCCACGACCTGACCATGGCCGAGCGTGCCGGCAGCGCAGCCGTGGGCGTGAGTTACGGCGCTCACGATCTGCCGGCGTTACAGGCTTGCGCCCCGCTGCACATCGCGCACGACGTGACCGGCCTTGGCGACTGGCTGGCCCAACACGCCTAAGGTGTGGCCACATGACCGAGCAGCCGCAAGCGCTTTGTAACAGCCACGATTTGGTTGACGGTGGCCGCGCCGTGCCGTTTGATGTGACCTACCAAGGCCAAACCTGCC
>RFXW01000088.1 GCA_009921245.1 Candidatus Fonsibacter lacus
GGAACCCGCCCGTGGTGCAAGGCCAGCACCGTAAAAACCGACTCCAAGCCACCGGCGCCGCCGAGCAGGTGTCCGGTCATGGATTTGGTGGAACTCACCACCGTGCGCGTGGCCTGAACCCCGAGCGCGGCTTTAATGGCCAGGGTTTCATTGATGTCGCCAAGCGGCGTTGAGGTGCCGTGGGCGTTGACGTAATCAACCTCGTTGGGGGAGACATCGCCGTTATTTAGCGCATTGAGCATGGCACGGCGCGGGCCGTCCATATTGGGCGCGGTCATGTGGCCGGCGTCAGCGCTCATGCCATAGCCCACCACCTCGGCGTATATGCGCGCCCCGCGCGCCTGCGCGTGCTCCAGCCGCTCCAGCACCACCACACCGGCTCCTTCGCCCAGCACAAAGCCGTCGCGGTCTTTGTCCCAAGGACGCGAAGCCGCCTGCGGGTCGTTGTTGCGTGTGGACAGCGCCCGCATGGCGGCAAAGCCCCCAATGCCAAGAGGCGACACCGTGGACTCGGTGCCCCCGGCAATCATGACGTCGGCGTCGCCGTATTCAATCATGCGCGCGGCCACGCCAATGCTGTGCAAGCCGGTGGTGCAGGCGGTAACCACCGCCAGGTTGGGGCCCTTAAAGCCATGGCGCATGGAGACATGCCCCGCCACCATGTTGGTAATGGATGCCGGCACAAAAAAGGGCGAAATGCGGCGTGGGCCGCGATTGGTGTATTCGGTGTGGGTGGCTTCAATCATGGGCAAGCCACCAATGCCCGAACCGATCAAGCAGCCAATGCGGGCGGCGCTGTCGTCGTCTAGGGCTTCGCCGTGCGGCAAAGCGGCGTCTTCAATGGCTTGTTGGGCCGCGGCTACACCGAAATGAATAAAGCGGTCCATGGTGCGCGCCTCTTTGGCGGGCATCACAGACTCGACGTCGAAGCCTTTAACCTCGCCTGCGATTTGGCAGGCAAAGGCCGAGGCGTCAAACTGGGTGATGGGGCCAATGCCGCTTTGGCCGGCGCACAACGCGCGCCACGCCTGGGCCACGGTGTTGCCCACCGGACTTATGCACCCCAGTCCGGTCACCACCACACGGCGTCGCGACATGCGTAATTAGGCCTTTTGGTGCGTGGTGGCGTAGTCGATCGCCTGCTGCACAGTGGTGATTTTTTCGGCGTCTTCGTCGGGGATTTCAATCCCAAACTCGTCCTCGAGTGCCATCACCAATTCCACGGTGTCCAGCGAGTCGGCACCCAAATCGGCGACAAACGCCTTGTCGTTGGTTACTTGACCCTCTTCGACGCCGAGTTGCTCGGCGATGATCTTTTTAACGCGTGCCTCAATGTCACTCATGATGCCCTCTGCGGGTGGTTGGAAAACGGATTGCCATTCTAGCGACCCCCGGGGCGCTTTCGCGCCCACTCGGGATGACCCCTAATATGGCTCTTTTTGTTACTAAAAGCTGGTTTATGCCATGAACATGCCGCCATTGACATGCAATTCTTGTCCTGTGATGTAACCCGCTTGATCGCTGGCCAAAAATATCACGGCGTTGGCCACGTCGCTGCCGTGGCCCAATCGTCCCATGGGGATTTGGGTTAGCAAGGCCTCTTGCTGGGCTTGCGGCAGCTTGGCCGTCATGTCGGTTTCAATAAAGCCAGGCGCCACGCAATTCACCGTGATGCCGCGGCTGGCAATTTCGCGCGCCAGCGCCCGCGTCATGCCGGCCACACCGGCTTTGGCTGCTGCGTAATTGGCTTGGCCCGGGTTGCCACTGGCGCCCACCACCGAGGTGACGTTGACCATGCGGCCCGCGCGTTGCTTCATCATGGGCTTGAGCGCGGCGCGGCAGGTGCGAAACACGCCGCTTAGGTTGGTTTCGAGCACCGCCCCCCAGTCGTCGTCTTTCATGCGCATGGCCAAGGTGTCGCGGGTGATGCCGGCATTGTTGACCAATACGTCGATACGGCCATGGCGGGTTAACACCTCGTCGATCAGCGCGTCAGCGGCGCCGGGCTGCGCCGCGTCGAACATGACGCCCACGCCCGCGTGCGCAGCCAGTGCTTGACCAATGCCCTCGGCACCACCGGGTGAGGTGGCGGTACCCACCACCTTGGCGCCCCGCGCGGCAAACGCCGACGCGATGGCCGCGCCAATGCCGCGTGAGGCACCGGTTACCACCACCACGCGGTTAGAAAAATCTTGTATTGATGCTGTCATTGCAGGCTCTCCCTTAGCTCATCGAAACCAGCGGGCTGCGCCAGCGACACCGACACCGCTTGCGGCGCAATCCGCTTACCAAAACCGGTCAGTACCTTGCCCGGGCCGCATTCGGCCATAAGGCTGACGCCCTGCGCCGCCATGGCTTGCACGCACTCCACCCAACGCACCGGCTGCGCCGCTTGGCGCACCAGGGCCTGGCGAATGGCCGCCGGCTCGGTCACCTGGGCCACGTCTACGTTGTTGATCACGGGTATGCGCGGCGGCGCAACCGCCACCTGCTCAAGGGCCTTGGCCAGCTGCTCGGCCGCTGGCTGCATAAGGCTTGAATGAAACGGCGCCGACACTGGCAACGGCAACGCCCGTTTCGCGCCAGCGGCCTTTAAGGCCTCAATCGCCTGCGCCACAGCGTCTGCGCTGCCGGCGATCACGGTTTGGCTGGGATCGTTAAAGTTCACCGCTTGCACCACCTGCCCGGCGCCCACGCTGACCTGCACCGACTGGCACACCTCGGTAACGCGCGCGGCCTCTAAACCAAGCACCGCGGCCATGGCGCCTTGCCCCACCGGCACAGCTTGCTGCATGGCTTGGGCGCGCAGGCGCACCAAACGCAGGGCGTCGCCCAAGTCCAGGCTTTGCGCCACCACCCACGCGGCGTATTCGCCCAGCGAATGGCCGGCCAACAGCGCCGGCTCGGCACCCCCAGCGGCGCGCCACGCGCGGTAAATGGCCACGTTGGCCGCCAGCATCACGGGCTGGGTGTTGGTGGTAAGGGCCAAGGCCTCGGCCGGGCCGTTGGCAATGAGCGCGGCCAAGTCTTCGCCAAGGGCGTCGTTGGCTTGCTGCAGCGTGCGCTGCACCTCGGGGTGTTCGGCCCAAGCGCCAAGCATGCCAACCGACTGCGATCCTTGACCCGGAAAAACCATGGCAAAAGGCTTCATTGGTGTGTCCTTAGGTGTGACGGGGCGCGCGTTAGGTGGTGCGCAGCAGCACCGAGCCCCAGGTAAAGCCGCCGCCCACGCCTTCGAGCAACACGTGTTGCCCGGGTTGAATGCGGCCGTCGCGCATGGCGGTATCGAGTGCCAACGGAATCGAGGCCGCCGAGGTGTTGCCGTGTTGGTCAACCGTGACCACCACTTTGTCAAGCGGCAGCTGCAGCTTGCGCGCCGTGCTTTGCATGATGCGGATGTTGGCCTGATGCGGAATAAACCAATCCACGTCTTGGGTACCCAAGCCCGCTTGCTGCAACACCGCGCGCGCCGATTGCTCAAGCACACCCACGGCCAACTTAAACACCGCCTGCCCGTCCATGCGCAGCAAGGGGCTGCCCACAACCTGCCCACCCGCCACCGTGCCGGGGGTGCACAAAATATCCACGTGGCGGCCATCGGCATGCAAATCGGTGGCCAAAATGCCGGGCTTGGGGCCAGCCTCAAGCAGCACCGCGCCGGCGCCGTCGCCAAACAGCACACAGGTGGTGCGATCGGAAAAATCAAGAATGCGCGAAAACACCTCGGCACCAATCACCAACGCGCGCCGCGCTGAACCGGCGCACAACATGGCTTGCGCAATCGACACCGCGTACACAAACCCCGAACACACCGCCTGCACGTCAAACGCCGCGCCGCCGTTGGCGCCCAGTGCGTGCTGCACGATGCACGCGGTAGAGGGAAACACCATGTCGGGCGTGGAGGTGGCCACCACAATCAAATCAACATCGGCCGCCGCCACACCGGCGCTTTGCAAGGCGCGCTGCGCGGCTTGTATGGCCAAGGTGCTGGCGTGGGTATTGGCATCGGCAAAATGGCGTGCGGCAATGCCGGTGCGCTCGGTGATCCAGCTGTCGCTGCTTTCAATGCCTTTGGCCGCCAGTTCGGCCACCAAGTCGGCGTTGCTTACGCGCCGCTCGGGCAGGGCACTGCCGGTGCCAATAAGCTGGGCGTAGGTGGTGGCGCCGTTCATGCGGCGGCGTCCATCGGCTCGGCGGCGGCTTGCAACACGCTGGCGGCATGCGCAAGGCGCTGCTGCACCCCACTGAGCAACTGGTGTTGCACGGCGTCGTGGGCGCGAGCCAAGGCATAAGCAAAGGCGGCGGCGTCGGCGCTGCCGTGGCTTTTAAATACCAAGCCGCGCAACCCCAGCAAGGCCGCGCCGTTGTAGCGGCGGTGGTCAACCCGGGCCTTAAAGCGCGACAGCACCGGCATAGCCACCACCGCGGCCAGTTTGGCCAGCCACGTGCGTTCAAATTCTTGGCGAATCATGCCCGCCACCATGGCCGCCAAACCCTCGCTGGCCTTAAGCGCCACGTTGCCCACAAAACCGTCGCACACCACAATGTCAACGCTGCCCTTAAAAATGTCGTTGCCTTCCACGTTGCCCACAAAGTTCAGGTCGTTGTGCTGCGCGGCCTCGCGCAGCAACAGGCTGGCTTGCTTAATGACCTCGCCGCCCTTAATTAATTCTTCGCCAATGTTAAGCAGCCCCACCGTGGGCTGGGCCTCGCCGGTGCTGGCTTGCACCAAGGCCGAGCCAAGCAGCGCAAATTGCAGCAAGTGTGCGGCTTCGCAATCAACGTTGGCCCCCAGGTCGAGCACGGTGGTGGCGCCGCCTTTGGCGTTGGGCATTTGCGTGGCAATGGCTGGGCGATCGATGCCGGGTAGGGTTTTAAGCAGGTAGCGCGAAATCGCCATCAGCGCGCCGGTGTTGCCCGCCGATACCGCCACCTGCGCCACACCTTGCTGCACCTGCGCCACGGCGACGCGCATGGTGGAATCTTTTTTGCGCCGCAGCGCCACTTCGATGGGGTCGTCCATGGCCACCACCTCAGAGGCCGCCACCCACTGCACGCGGGGGTGCTGGGCCAACGGGCCGGGGGCGTTAACCAAATGAGAAGGCGCCACCAACAGCAAGTGCGCATGCGGGTGCTGCTGCAAAAACGTGTGGCACGCGGGCAAGGTGGCGTTGGGGCCAACGTCGCCGCCCATGACATCAACCGCTAGCGTAATGGCCGCGGCAGAGGCAGTGGAGACCATGAAATTTACAACCCCGGGGCGCCGCAGCGTCTGGTGGGGTTAATGCAGGTCAATTAGTCGGCGCTCTTGGGCTTGATCACCTGACGCCCACGGTAAAAACCGTTGGGGCTGATGTGGTGACGGCGGTGCACCTCGCCCGTGGTGGGCTCGATGGCGGTGCCGGGCTCGACAAGCGCGTTGTGCGAACGGTGCATGCCGCGTTTGGACGGCGATTTTTTGTTTTGCTGGACAGCCATGGAAGTAATCCTTAAGCGGTTGGTTGGCGCCAAGCGCCACGTTTACCCTAGGGGCAAACCGAACCCAGCATTATAAACCGGCAACAAAGCCCGCTCTAGCCTTTGCGCAGGGCGGCTAGCGCCGCAAAGGGATGGGGGGTCTGGTTGGGGTCGGCCGGCGCGGCCTGCGGGCCACAGCCTGGGGTGCCCTGGGGATGCACAGGAAAGGCGGGCAAGGCCAACAGCGCCTCGTCTTCAAGCAGGCTCAGGGCATCCAGCGTGGGTTGCCACGCCAGCACGTCTTCTTCTGCCTCGGCGTCTTCAGCCTCGGCCTGGGCTTCGGTGGGCACAAAGCGGTAGTCTTGCTGCACTTGCAACGGCCACACCATGGGCTGCAGACAGCGCTGGCACAGCAGCGGCAACTCGGCGTGGGCGTGGGCCTGCAGCCACAGTTGGGCCCGGCCATCGGCCCCGGCACGTTGCCCCAGCGCCAGCGACCAAAACAGCTGGCCCTGCGGCTGGTGCAGCTCGGCGCTAAGCCGTGGCAAGGCCTGCAGCGGTAGGTTGCCCTGCCCTTGCCAACCGGCGTCGGGCAGCGACTCGAGCGCCAAGTGGCTGAGGTGATGCGGGGCAGAATCGGCCATGGGCCCGCAGTGTAAGACAATAAGCGGCATGTCCAACCCCGCCAATGCCGCGCTTATTTTGGGCTCCACCTCGCGTTATCGCGCCGAGTTGCTGGGGCGTTTGGGCTTGCCCTTTACCCAAGTGGCGCCCAACGTTGACGAAACCCCCGAACCCGGTGAGGCACCCAAGGCGCTGGCCCAACGCTTGGCCCTGGCCAAAGCGCAAGCGGTACAGGCGCAGCACCCACAGGCGTGGGTGTTGGGCAGCGATCAGGTGGCCAACCTTAATGGCCAACCGCTGGGCAAGCCGCTGACGCACGCACGCGCCGTGGCGCAACTGCTGGCCATGCAAGGGCAAACCGTGGTGTTTCATACGGCCGTGGCGCTGGTGGGTGCCGCCGGGCAGTGGCAAACCTGCGCCGACGTGGCGGTGCGCTTTAGACCGCTGACGCAAGCCGCCATCGAACGCTACTTGCATGCCGAGCAACCCTACGACTGCGCCGGCAGCGCCAAAACCGAAGGGTTGGGCATTGCCCTGCTGGAGTCCATGGACAGCGACGACCCCACCGCCATCATTGGCCTGCCCCTGATACGAACCGCCGCCATGCTGCGCCAAGCCGGCTACACCCTGCCATGAGCGCCGCACGCGGCACCTTGTGGCTGGTGCCCACGCCGCTTGACTTTAAGCAAACCCCACAGCCGCCACTGGCCCAGGTGCTGCCCGGCGCCACCATTGTCCAAGCCGCGCAGCTGACCCACTGGATAGGCGAAAACGCCAAATCCACCCGCGCTTTTTTGCAACGTGTGGCGGCGGTGCAGCCGCTGGCGCTGCCACTGCAAGCCCTAACAATTTCTGACTTGCCGCGCGCGGCGCACAAGCATGGCGACCACCAAGCCAACGCCGCCATAGACCAGGCGGCGCGCGCGCTGCTGGCGCCGGCCATGCAAGGCACCGCCATGGGCTTGGTGAGCGAAGCCGGCTTGCCCGCCGTGGCCGACCCGGGCGCCTCGGTGGTGCGCGCCGCGCACGCCCTGGGGCTCAGCGTGCAACCGCTGCCGGGGGCGTCGTCGATCACGCTGGCGTTGGCCGCCAGCGGCTTGGGTGGGCAACACTTTGCCTTTGTTGGCTACCTGCCCACGGGCGCGGCCCGCGCGGCGCAGGTGCGGGCTTTGGAGCAAACCGCGCAGCGTTTGGGACAAACTCAAATTTGTATTGAAACGCCCTACCGCAACGCCGCGTTATTGGCCGACTTGCTGCAACACCTGCAGCCCAACACGCGGCTGGCGCTGGCGGCCAACCTGGGCCAACAGCCGCAGGTGCGTATGGCCAGCGTGGCGCAATGGCGCGCGCACAACTGGCCCGCGCCCAGCACGCCGTGTGTGTTTATGTGGGGCCCATAGCCCACACCACACACGGCGCTAGTGTTGGCGACGCAGCGCGGGAAACAAAATTACATCGCGAATGCTGGCGCTGTCGGTGAGCAGCATCATGAGCCGATCAATGCCAATGCCGCAGCCACCGGCTGGGGGCATGCCGTATTCCAGGGCGCGTACGTAGTCGTGGTCAAAGTACATGGCCTCGTCGTCGCCGCCGTCTTTGGCCGCCACTTGCGCGGCAAAGCGCGCGGCTTGGTCTTCGGCGTCGTTGAGTTCGCTAAAGCCGTTGCCAATTTCGCGCCCAGTGATGTACAGCTCAAAACGCTCGGTCACCTCGGGGCGTGTGTCACTGGCGCGCGCCAAGGGCGAGATTTCGGTGGGGTGCTCACAAATAAAAGTGGGCTGCCAAAGCTTGTCTTCAACCTCTTGCTCAAACACCATCACCTGTAGACCGGCCAGCGAGCGCTGCGCCAAGCCGTCGGCCTCGTTGGTTTTGCCGGCCGCTTGCAGCCGCTGGCGCAGCCAATCGGCGTCGTCTACGCGCTCGCCGGCGTCGGTGTGGCGCACAATGGCCTCACGCATG
>RFXW01000089.1 GCA_009921245.1 Candidatus Fonsibacter lacus
AAGTCGTCGTTGAGCATCACCACCTGAAACATGCGCGGCGGTTTGACCTTGTTGGTTAAACGGTCTAAAACCAGCGCGTCGTCGCCCTGGGGCGGCACGATGGCGGGGGGCTTACCTGGTTGATCGCTCATGTGCCCGATTTTACCGGTGCCTAGGCAACCGCTGCATCAGCCCCGTGGCACAGGTGCGATGGGTGACTTAATAAATGGTCGGAGCGATAGGATTCGAACCTACGACCCTCTGGTCCCAAACCAGATGCGCTACCAGACTGCGCTACGCTCCGTTGCCGCGCATTCTACGCGCAGTGTCGGCGGTGCTTGGTGACACGGCGCCCAGGCGTTGGGCCACTTCGCGCATAACGGGCAAGTAGCTAAGTGGCCACTCACCCAAGCGCGCCACTTGTGTGTTGGCAATCAGGTTAAGCGCGGCCACGGCCTGCCCGGCGGTGTTACAAACCGGCACCGCCACGGCGTGCACGCCCCATTCGTGCTCCTCACTTGCCAGGGCATAGCCTGCCAGCTCAACCTGCACCAAACGCTGCGCCAGTGCGGCGGCCTCAACCAAGGTGTACTGGGTGTGGGCTGCGCGCTGGCTGTGTTTAAGCCATTGCGCCCGATAGCTAGCGGGTTGGGCCGCCAACAACACCTGCCCAGTGGACGTGGCGTGCAGCGGCAAACGCGCGCCCAAATGCACGCCGTAGGGCAGCGCGCGACGCCCCTGCGGATCGGTTGGGGCACTGCGTGCCACCACCACCACCGCGTCGCCCTCACGCACCACCAACGAGGCACTGCAACGTGTGTGCGCTGCCAGCCACTCCAGCTCGGGCTGCGCCGCCACGGCCAAAGGGGCAGAGGCCAGATACCCGCCGCCGAAACCGAGCACCTTGGGGGTTAACCAAAATTGCCGCCCATCGGTGGCCAAATAGCCCAACGCGTGCAGGGTGAGCAAATGGCGCCGGGCAGCGGCACGCGACATCGACGTCCGCGCCGCCGTTTGGCTTACGCTGAGTCGGGAATGCTGAGCGTCAAACGCACCCAGCACCTGCAGGCCCTTGTCTAGGCTTTGTACGTAGTCGGCCGCCGCCAAGGGCACGCCACTGCCCGCCCGCTGTTGCTCGTTCGCCACCTGCTGCTCCCAATCACTGCGTTCGCCCCGTGAGGGGGGGTTGATGTGATGGCGATTATCCCAATTATTGTGCGCTTAGCGCACAAATAGCGCGTCCGGATGGCGTGTTTTTGAACTGAAGGGGCTATCCTTTGGCGCCATGACTACCACCATAAAAACCCAAGTCGCCATCGTGGGCGCGGGGCCTTCGGGCTTGCTACTGGGCCAGTTGCTGCACCGCGCGGGCATTGATAACGTCATTGTTGAGCGCCAGAGCGCCGAGTACGTGGCAGCGCGCATCCGCGCCGGGGTGCTTGAACAAGTGACCGTGGATTTGCTGCACGAGGCCGGCGTGGACGAGCGCATGCACCGCGAGGGCTTGCCACACGACGGCTTTGATTTGTTGTTTAAAGGCCAGCGCCACCGCATTGACCTGCACGCTCTTACCGAGCGCCGGGTGATGGTGTATGGCCAAACCGAGGTCACGCGCGACTTAATGCAAGCGCGCCAAGCGGCAGGGCTGATCACACACTACGAGGTGGAACGGGTGCAGATTGATGGCCTACAAGGCACCCACGCAGTCGTAAGCGGTCAGTGTCAGGGACAGACGCTGCGCGTAGAGGCCGATTTTGTGGCCGGATGCGACGGCTACCACGGGGTGAGCCGCAGCTGTATTCCGCCCGATGTGCTGCGCACCTACGAAAAGGTGTACCCGTTTGGTTGGTTGGGCATGCTGGCGGACGTGCCGCCAGTAAGCGATGAGCTGATTTACGCCAACACCGAACGCGGTTTTGCGCTGTGCTCCATGCGCAGCCGAACACGCAGCCGCTACTACGTGCAGGTACCAAGCAGCGAGCGCGTAGAGAACTGGAGCGACGAGGCCTTTTGGGATGAATTGGCGCGCCGGCTTGACCCCGAGGCAGCCCAGCAGCTCACGCGCGGTCCGGCGCTGGAAAAGAGTGTGGCGCCGCTGCGCAGTTTTGTGGCCGAGCCGATGCGCTGGGGCCGACTGTTTTTGGCCGGTGACGCGGCGCACATTGTGCCGCCCACCGGTGCCAAGGGGCTTAACTTGGCGGCGGCCGATGTGGGGTATTTATGGCAGGCGTTGTGCGCCTTTTACCAAACCGGCCAAGCCACAGCCTTAGACGAATACGCCGCGCGCTGCCTACGCCGTGTATGGCGCGCGGAGCGGTTTTCTTGGTGGTTCACCTCGCTGATGCACCAGCTGCCCAGTGAGGGCGAGTTTGGCCAAAAAATTCAAGAAGCCGAACTGGACTACTTGGTGCACTCCGAGGCAGCCTCTAAGGCGCTGGCCGAAAACTACGTGGGCTTACCCTT
This sequence comes from Candidatus Fonsibacter lacus, assembly GCA_009921245.1. Lineage (GTDB taxonomy): Bacteria > Pseudomonadota > Gammaproteobacteria > Burkholderiales > Burkholderiaceae_C > RS62. The sequence goes on from RFXW01000089.1 coordinate 2,443, forward strand.
GTAACGCCGCTTGGCCCCGGTGGGGCGTGGCGGCAGCCCGTTGTGCTGGGTGAGCACCGTGCCCGGACCGGGTTTGGCGACGCGCGCGGCACCGGTGGAGTTTTTGCGACGTGCGCTGGTGTAGTTTTGCCCAGGCATGGGCTGAAAGCGCGGGATCAGGTGGTGTTTGCCGTTGCCAATCAGGTCGGCGCGCCCCATGTTTTGTAGCGCCTGGCGCAGCAGCGGCCAATTGGCAGGGTCGTGGTAGCGCAAAAAGGCTTTGTGCAGGCGGCGCTGGCGCATGCCGCGCACCACGGGCACGCGCTCGCTGGCGCGGCCCACCCGTGCCAACGGGTTGCGCTCGGTGTGGTACATGGCGGTGGCGGTGGCCATGGGGCTGGGGTAAAAGGTTTGCACCTGATCGGCGCGAAAGCCATTGGCTTTGAGCCATAGGGCCAGGTGCATCATGTCTTCATCGGTGGTACCCGGGTGGGCGGCAATGAAGTAGGGAATCAGGTATTGCTTTTTGCCGGCTTCGGCGCTGTATTGCTCAAACATTGCTTTGAAGCGGTCGTAGCTGCCCATACCAGGCTTCATCATTTTGGATAACGGGCCGGTCTCGGTATGTTCAGGCGCGATTTTTAAGTAACCCCCTACGTGGTGTTGCACCAGCTCTTTAACGTAGGCGGGCGATTCCACCGCCAAGTCGTAGCGCACACCCGAGCCAATCAACACCTTTTTTATGCCTGGCAGCGCACGGGCTTTGCGGTAGATGCGAATAAGCGCGTCGTGGTTGGTGTTGAGGTTGGAGCAAATCCCTGGGTACACGCAACTGGGTTTGCGGCAAGCGGCTTCAATTTCTGGGCTTTTGCATCCAATGCGGTACATGTTGGCGGTGGGGCCACCCAGGTCAGAAATAACGCCAGTAAAGCCTTCAACTTGGTCGCGAATGGCCTCAACCTCGCGCAGCACCGAGGCTTCGCTGCGACTTTGAATGATGCGCCCCTCATGCTCGGTAATGGAGCAAAAGGTGCACCCACCAAAGCAGCCTCGCATGATGTTGACTGAGAACCGAATCATCTCCCACGCCGGAATTTTGGTCGGGCCGTCGTGGCGTCCGTTGGCGTCGGCGTAGCGCGGGTGCGGGCTGCGGGCGTAGGGCAGATCGAACACGTGGTCCATTTCTTGGGTGGACAACGGAATGGGGGGTGGGTTGATCCACACGTCGCGCGCCAGCCGCCCTTCGCCATGGCTTTGCACCAGTGCGCGCGCATTACCAGGGTTGGTTTCAAGGTGCAGCACACGACTGGCGTGGGCATACAACACCGGGTCGTCGCGCACGTGTTCAAAGGCAGGCAGCCGAATCACGCTGCGCTCACGCGGCGGCACCTTAACGCCTTTGCCGCGCAACGCCGCCAACGACACCACCGCCTCGCCCGGCGCTGTGTCGCCTGCTGGAGCGGCTGCAGCCGGCGTGTTCATGCCCTCATAGGGGTTTAGGTGCGCCTCAACACGGCCCGGGGTGTCCACGCTGCTTGAGTCGATTTCAACCCAATCGGGGCGGCCCTGTTTCACCACAAACGCGGTGCCACGAATATCGGTAATCGATTCAATCGGTTCACGCTTGGCCAAGCGGTGCAGCACCTCAATCAGGGCGCGCTCGGCGTTGCCGTAGAGCAGCAGGTCGCATTTGCTGTCAAACACAATGCTGCGGCGCACTTTTTCTTGCCAGTAGTCGTAGTGGGCGATACGGCGCAAACTGGCCTCGATACCACCCAGAATAATGGGTACATCGGCGTAGGCCTCGCGGCAACGGTGCGCATACACCACGGCGGCTCGGTCGGGGCGTTTGCCCGCAGCCCCGCCAGCGGTGTAGGCGTCGTCGCTGCGTATTTTGCGATCGGCGGTGTAGTGGTTGATCATGGAGTCCATGTTGCCCGCCGTTACCCCAAAACAAAGTGTGGGGCGCCCCAACTCGGTAAAAGGCTCGGCGCTGTGCCACGCCGGCTGCGGCAAGATACCAACACGAAAGCCTTGCGCCTCAAGCACGCGGCCAATCACGGCCATGCCAAAGCTGGGGTGATCAACATAGGCGTCGCCGGTTACCAGCACCACGTCGCAGGCGTCCCAGCCCAAGGCTTCCATTTCGTGCCGGGTGGTAGGCAAAAACGGCGCCGGGCCAAAGCGCTTGGCCCAGTGCTTGCGGTAAGCGGTGATGGGCTTGGCTTGGCGCGGAAAGTGTGAAACGTCAACCACCAGCGGCAACCTTGGCACCGGCTTTGTATTGGTACAGCGTAACCGGTGGGCGCTTGAGGTTGCCTTTGGCATCAAAGGCGTAGGGGCCAAGCAGGCCTTGGTAATTGGCCTTGGCCAGCATGGGCAGGTACACGCCGGGGGCGGCACTTTTGGCGCGGGACATGGTGTCTAGCAGCAGTTGGGTGGCGTCGTAGCTGGCCGCGGCGTAGCGGCCCGGTGCGCCACCAAAACGGGTTTTGAATGCGTCGTTAAAGGCTTGCATGGCGGTGCTGGGCTTGCCTGCGACCAGCCCCGCCTCGGCGCACCACAGGCGATCGTCGGCGGGCGCCGGATTAAGTGTTTTGGCCAGTTGCTCGGTGCATACACCGTCGCCACCCAACAGCGGGCCCTTTATACCTGCGCCTTGCATGGCAGCCCACACCGGCTCAAGCATGCCGGCAAAACCGCCCCAAAACACCGCCTCGGGTTGCGCCTGCCACACCGGTGCCAGTGCCGCCTCGCGCGCCTGCGCCTCGGCCGGCAGTGAGGCCTGCGCCACCACTTTGGCCCCACCGTCGGTGAGTGCCGTGGCAAAGGCTTTGGCCAGCACCTGACCGTAGGCGCTGCCGTCGTCGAGCACCGCCACCTGCGTCAGCTTCAGTCGCTTGATGCCGTGCACCGCCAGCGCCTGAGCCAATTGCTCGTCGCTGGCAAGCAGTCTAAAAGCGGTGTTAAAGCCGCGTTGCGTGAGGTCGGGGTGGGTGGCCCCCACGGTCAGGTGCGGCACGCCAGCGGCGTGGTAGACCTTGGCTGCGGTCAGGGCAGTGGCGTTGTTGAGGTGGCCGATCACGCCGTTCACCGGAATCGCCATGAGTTTGCGCGCCACATCCATGGCGCGGGTGGCGTCAGCGGCGTCGTCTTCGGTAAGCAAGTCGATGCGGGTGGCCTGCTCACCCAGCTTGTAGCCCGCCGCGTTGGCTTGCTCCACGGCCAACTGCGCGCCACGCATGGCATCGGTGCCCTCGGCGGCAAACGGGCCCAAGGTGGGCGCCACGTGCGCCAACCGCACCGGCGGCGTGGGGGTGGCTTGGGCGTCGGTGGCGGGCTCATCGCCGCCGCACGCCGCCAATATGCCCCATAGGGGAGCCACCCACCAATGGGTTGCGCGCCAATTTACCGTCCGATTCATGAGAGCCTTTATCACGCCGTTTCGGCGACCTTTATGTGTTGCAAAGGATACCCCCGTTCTTCGTAGTAGCGCCAGCGCGCCCGAGCGGCCTTGACCAGCTCCGGCTGCACCCCCACCACTTCAATCAGGCGCTCGTAGCTTTCAAAGCCCGGCGCCAGCTCTTGCCCAAGGTGCACCAACCAACCTCGGGGCGAGACCTCGGTTAACGACGGGGTAAGCCAGGCCAAGGTACGTGTTAACACCTCGGGGGCGGCGTTGGCACGGCAGTGGGGTATGAAGGCCTCGCCCGCCAAGCTCCATATGGCTTGGCTTAGGGCGTCAAGGATGCTGGGCTGGGCCAACACCACCAACGGCTGACGCTGCCGTATGGCCTTGCGCACCAACCGCGCGGTGTAGGCCACTGGCTCGTTGACTTGGGTGTGAAACCAGCATTCGGTCATGCCCGACCACGACGTCCCCGGCGTACCCCAACCTGCGACAGCACATGGTGCACCAACAACGCCACCGGCCGCGCCGTGGCGCCTTTGGCCGCGCCGCTGCGCCAAGCGGTGCCCGCAATGTCAAGGTGGGCCCATGCAAAGCCCTTCACAAAGCGCTGCAAAAACTTGGCCGCGGTCACCGAGCCGCCGGCGCGCCCCCCGCCAACATTGGCCACGTCGGCGAACGGGGTTTTGAGGGCGTCGGCGTACACCTCATCCAACGGCATGCGCCAGCAACTGTCGCCTGTGGCCTGCCCGGCGTGCAGCAGTGAATCCGCTAAGGCATCGTCGTCGGCGTACATACCGGTGTGCACATGGCCCAGCGCCACCACGCAGGCACCGGTAAGGGTAGCCACATCCACCACGTGGCGCGGCTTAAAGCGCTGCACGTAGGTCAGCGCGTCACACAGCACCAAGCGGCCTTCGGCGTCGGTGTTAAGTATTTCAATGGTTTGGCCGCTCATGCTGGTTACCACGTCGCCCGGCTTCACGGCTGCGCCGTCGGGCATGTTTTCGCACGCAGCCACCACCGCCACCACATTGAGTTTGGGCTTGAGTTCAACCAAGGCGTGCATGGCGCCCAGCACGGCCGCAGCACCGCACATGTCAAACTTCATTTCATCCATTTCGGGAGCCGGTTTAAGCGATATGCCACCGGTGTCAAAAGTGATGCCTTTGCCCACCAACGCCACCGGCGGCTCCTGCGCCGCCGCGCCTTGGTAACGCACCACCACCAAGCGCAACGGCTCGCGTGAACCCTGCGCCACGGCCATGAACGCCCCCATACCCAAGCGAGCCACCTCGCGCGGACCAAGCACGTCAACCCTTACGTCGCGCCGGCGCGCCAGCGGCTTGACCGCGTCCGCCAGCATGGTGGGCGTGGCGTGGTTGGCCGGACGATTGGCCCACTCCCGGGTAAAGGCCATGCCGTGCACAATCGCCTGCGCCCTGGCCACCATGTCCCGCAGCCCTGCCACCCGCGCCACCCCCAGCGTCAGCTGGCGCGCCACCACGCGCTTGGCGCTGCGCCCGCGGGTGGTTTCGTAGCGGTACCAGCCGTCATCGGCGCCTAGCACGGTGGCCTCAAGGGCGCGCACCAAGGCTTCGCCCTCTAGGCTTAAGCCACACGCCACAATCGCGGCGTGGCGCACGCCGTCGCCGCGCAAACTGTTGAATACCGTGGCCACCGCACGTCGGGTGGCAGCAGGGGCGCCGTGGGCCACGTCAAGCACCACCACGTGCCTGGCCCGTACCCCCGGCAACGCAAACGCCGCCACGCTGCCGCCTTGGGCCAGCGCCTTGGCCTGCATCACCTGCCCCAACCACGCACTTAAGGCGTCGCTGCCACTGGGCGCTGGGGCATTGGCATCACGCAACAGCACCACGGCATCGAAGGCACCGCGCGCCGCTTGGGCCATTGAAAGGGCTTTGAGTTCCACGTTCATAATACGTCTCATCTGATACGGGTTAAGCCAATGTTATTCGATAGCGCGTTGCGGCGAGAGTTAAGCCGCAGTTTCTGGGCCTCTTGGGTGGTGATTTTCACGCTGGTGATGGCCATCATGCTGATTCGCGCGCTGGCACTGGCCTCAAGCGGCCGACTCGACCCCGAACAACTGACGCTGATCATGGGCTACGCCGCTCTGGGCCGCATTGCCACGATTTTGGCGGTGGCGCTGCTGGTGGCGGTGGTGAT
>RFXW01000090.1 GCA_009921245.1 Candidatus Fonsibacter lacus
CGCGCCAGTGGCCCCGACGATGCACAATCTGCGTCCCATATCAGCAGCTCTCCAGCAGTTGCTGAATACCATCCCAGTAGGCCTCAAGGTACTTCATGGATTCGTCTATGCCTTAAATAATAAAAAAGCGTTACATTGTGCCATATCCTTGTTGTGAGCCTCCAGCCCCAGCCAACACGCAAGCCTGATCCGATGCTTCACCTCTGCAGACCCAAGCAGTCAATACACGGGTTTGACAACCCCTTAATAACAAGCCACCATCAAGGCGAACGACCTTGTTCAAAAAGGTCAAACCGCGCGATAAATAGAGGCAACGCCATGCTCGCAACATCCCTTGGTAACACTGCAATGAAGTTTCAATACCTGCACCACCCCACACCTGTGGGCTCGGTGCTGGCGGTGTGGAGCGCGGCGGGTGTGGCGTATCTGGGTTTTCATGCGCAGCTGGGCCCAGCGCTGGCGTGGTGCCAGTCGCAATGGCTGGGTGCGCAGTGGCAGGCGTATCGGGGCAAGGCGCCGGCTTGGCTGGTGGGCGTGGCCGGCCCGCAGCCGTTGCCGTGCCCGGTGCTGGATTGGGGCAACAGCACGCCACTGCAGCGCCAGGTGTGGCAGGCCTTGCAACAAGTGCCGTGGGGGCAGCGTTGCAGTTACGCAGACTTGGCGGCTAAGGTACAGCGGCCACGCGCGGTGCGCGCCGTGGCCAATGCGGTAGCGGCCAACCGGTGGGCGTGGTTGGTGCCGTGCCATCGGGTGTGGCGCACTGACGGCGGGGTGGGTGGCTTTCGCTGGGGCGTGCCGATCAAGCAGGCGTTGTGCGCTGCCGAGCAAGGCTTGGCGCTGGCAGCTTAGTTGGCCAGTCGTTGTTGCGTCCAGCGCAGCACGCCTTGACAGGCGTCTTGCACCAAATCCAACACATCGTGAAAGCCTTGGGGGCCGCCGTAGTAGGGGTCGGGCACCACGGCGTCGTGGCGCTGCAAGCAAAACTCGGTTAAGCGCCGAATTTTGTGGGCGTGGGCCTCGGGGCACATGGCCTGCGCCAAGGCAAGGTTGTCCCAGTCCATAACCAAAATCAGGTCGTGGCGGGCGCAGTCGGCTTCGGTCATCAGGCGAGAGCGCAAGTCGCCGAGCTCTATACCGCGCTCGCGCGCCACGGCTTGTGCCCGTGGGTCAGGGGCGTGCCCCAGGTGGTAGCTGTGCGTGCCCGCCGAATCCACATGCACGCGCTCGCTTAATCCATGCTCGGCAACCAGTTGGCGCATCACGCCGTGCGCCGTGGGGCTGCGGCAGATGTTGCCCATGCACACAAACAGCAGCGAAATCGGCGGTGTGGCGGGTGCTTTCACCGTTGGGTTACGACACCAACAAGTTGGGCAACCATAGCGTAATGGCCGGAAACGCAATCAGCACCGCCACCGTCACCACATCTGCCACAAAGTAGGGCGAGGCACCCCTAAACACGTCTTGCGCCGAAATATCGGGCCGAACGCCGGCCACCACAAAACAGTTCAACCCAATCGGCGGTGTAATCAAACACAGCTCGGCCATTTTCACCACAATGATGCCAAACCAAATCGCGCAGTTCTCACCCGAGAGCCCAAACGCACTGGCCTCGGCGGTGACATTGGGGCCACCATTGAGTGCAATAACGGCAGGAAACGTGACCGGCAGCGTAAGAATAAGCATGCCAATGGCGTCCATGAACATACCCAAAATCACGTACGCCATGATGATCAGCGTCAGCGTAATGTAGGGCGACTGCTGCAAGGTTCCAATGAACTCGGCAAACGATTGCGGCAAGCCCGAAAAACCCAGGTAGCGCACAAAAATAAGCACACCCCAGATCATGGTGAAAATCATGGCCGTGAGCTTGGCGCTCTCCAGCAGCGCCTGCCCCAATTGCTTGACGCGCATGCCCTTGGCCACCGCCACCAAAAACACCACAAAGGCGCCCAAGGCACCGGCTTCGGTGGGTGTGCCCCAGCCAAAGTAAATGCAGTAAATGATGATGAACACCACAAACATAATGGGCGCCGCGCCCGGCAGGCTTTGCAGCCGTTCACCCCAGGTGTAGCCGCCTCTTGGCGGCCCCAGTGAGGGGTTGATTTTGGCCATGCCCATGATCATCACCATGTAAATCAACGCCGACACCATGCCCGGCAAAAAACCAGCCAGCAGCAAACGTCCCACCGAACTCTCGGTGATGATGGCGTAAATCACCAAAATCGCGGACGGCGGAATCAACGACGCCAAGGTACCCCCCGCGGCCACCACGCCAGCGGCAAAGCGCTTGTTGTAGCCAAGTGCCAGCATCTCGGGAATCGCCACCCGGGCAAACACCGCCGAGGTGGCCACCGAGGCGCCAGAAACCGCCGCAAAGCCAGCCGTGGCCGACACCGTGGCCACCGCCATGCCACCGGGTAGCCAGCCAAACCAGCGCTTGGCGGCCTCAAACAGGGTGCGCGTCATGCCCGCAAAGTACGCCAAGTACCCGATCAAAATAAACACCGGGATCAAACCCAGCACATGGCTGGCGGTTTTGGAGTGCGGCACCTGACCCGCCAATTTAAGGGTCACGGTAAAGGCACGTTCAAAGCCCATGCCTTTTTCCATCATGAAGAACGTCAGCAACCCCACCATACCGATCAACGCCGTGGCAAACGCCACGCGCATGCCGGCCACCACCAGCACCAACAGCACCATCGACAAAAACACACTGACTTCAAGGGCGGTCATGGTGGTTAATCTTTACTCATGGATAGCGCGGTGGTGGCTTCGTTTTTTGCCACCGCTTCGGGGTCTTCAATCAGTGGCACCGCCACCGGTTGATCGGTGCCTTGGCGCAGCGCCCGGCCATAGGCCAGTAGCTGCAACACCAAACGCATCAGCAGCACGCTGAGCATGATGGGCACCACCACCTTGACCGGCCACGTGGGAATTTGCAAATCGTCGGTGGTATCACCCAGCGTAAAGGCGCGCAGGGCGTGGTCCCACGAGCCGTAAATCAACGCCATGATCAGCAGCCCAGCCAGCAACACGCTAAGCCATTCAAACAACCACAGCGTGCGACCTTTGAACCGGCCCACCAGTATGTCCATGCGAATGTGGTTGCCCACACGCTGACAATAGGCAATACCAAAAAAGGCCATCAGCGGCACCAGCTGCTGCATCACCGCCACATACCCTGGCACCGGCATGTTGAGCAGTTTGCGGCCCAAAATATTGGCCACAGAGATCAACATCGCCACAAAAATACTGATCCCACCAAGCGCCGCCAAGCCTTGCTCGATTTTGCCCATGCCCTGATCCAGCCGGCTAAGCCAGCTGGAGTCGGTGAGGATGTTGGTGGGTGTTGCCATAAAAAAGGCCGCTGAGACGCGCGGTTGGTGCCTCAGCGGCCATTGGGCTAAAGGGTTACTTCTTCAGCTTAGCAAGCTCGTTGACGGTGAAGTCATACAGCTCTTGCCCTGGCAAGCCTTTTTCTTTCATGCCGGCAATCCAAGCGTCACGCACCGGGTCGGCCGCCGCATTTTTAATGGCGGCAATCACAGCCGGTGAAAGATTCACCACCTCAACGTTGCGCTCTTTGAGTTTGGCGTCCCACTTTTTGTAGGTTGCATCGTAGGTGACGTAATAAAACTCCATCGCCTCGTCAACCGACGACAACAGCGCGTCGCGGTGCTTGGCCGACAAGCCCTTGAGCGCGTCGGTGTTAACCACCACCGGGCAGTTCACCGACCCGGGGTTGAAGTTTGACGTCCACCATTTGGCGATGTCGATGGTGCGGAACGACAAGTGCGCGTGTGGCGCAAAGGCGACCGAGTCAACCACCCCGGTTTCGAGCGCGGTGTAGGCCTCGGACGAGGTGACCGACGTTGGCACCGCGCCAATGCGCTTCATGGCGTCACCGATGCCGCCGGTGGCGCGTGAGCGATGGCCCTTAAAGTCAGCCACGGTTTTGGGCGCCTTGCCTACGCCCGCCAAGTTGTACTGCGGCAGGGGCGAAGCCATAAGAATGGTGGCGTTCCAGCGCGCCAGGTCTTTAACCGCCGCCGGGTGCTTGTACACCGCCATGTCCAAGGCGCCTTCTTGGCGCAGTGTCTCCACGCCCAAGAACGGCAGGTCCAGCACCATCAGGGTTGGGTTTTTGTCTGGGTGGTAGGCCGAGCAAAATTGCGCCATCTCAAAGGCGCCAATGGAAATGCCATCAAGGTTTTCGCTGTTTTTCGACAAGCCCCCGTAGGAGATGTTCAGTTTGAACTCGCCGTTGGTTTTCTTTTGAATCAACTCGTCGAGTTTATGAATGTGTTCGGTAAAGGCCCGGCGCTTGCCCCACACCGAGACGTTCCATTCCACGGCGTAGGCCGGCACGGTGATCCCCAGGGCCACGGCGCCCAGCAGCGCGAATTTGGTTAAAGTCATTTTCATTCCGGTCTCCTCAAAATCGGTGCGTAATTTTGCCCGACTTTTACAGTGCCACCGCCGCTGCCTCTTGCTTTGGCGGGTCTTTGGCACCAAATTGGCGCCTAAATGGCCCGAACCAAGGGATTACCCTAGGCTTTGCAAGGCCGATTGGGTGGCTTGCTGGGCATGCTGCAACGCGGTAAGCAGTGCGCTGGCCTCGGTTAGCGCAGGGCTTGCGGCCGGCGCTTGGCGGGCCAACACTTCAACCCGCGCGGCCACATCGCGCAGGGCGATCAGCCCGAGCACCGCGCACGCGCCTTTTACCTTATGCGCTTGGTCGCCCAACGCGGTCATGTTGGGCGCGTTCAGGCATGTCGCCAGTTGCGCAAGGTCGCCTTGGTCGGGCTCAAACAGCTGGGTCATCATGCCTTGCCATTGCTCGGCGGTCATCAGGCTCTTGATGTCTTGGGTTACAGCGGTGTCAATGGCGGTGTGGGTTGTCATGCGGTGGAGGCTCCGGGTGTGTGGTTTGCCGCGCTGGCAAAGGGCGCCACGTCGAGCGCGTGTTGGTGCAGCGCGCCCACCGAAGGCCGGTGCGCCACGGAAACCAACAACCCCTGGCGCGTGGCCAGTTGCTCCAGCAAAAGCTTGTACAGGCGCTGCTCGGTGGTTTCGTCAAGCGCGCTGGTGGCTTCATCTAAAAACAACCAACGCGGGCGTTTAAGCAGCACGCGCGCCAAGGCCAGACGCTGTTGCTCACCACCCGACAGGGTTTGCGACCAATTGGCCTCTTCACCCAAGCGTGGTGCCAAGTGCGCCAGCCCCACTTGGTGCAACACCGATTGCAAGGCGGCGTCGTCAAACGGGTCTGAGGCCTGCGGATAGCAAAGCGCCTCGCGCAGTGGGGCGTTAGGAAAGTACGCGCGTTGCGGTAAAAACATGGCGTCGCCGTCAAAGCCGTCGACACGCCAAAGCTGTCCGCGATACCACGGCCAAACCCCGGCCAGTGCGCGCAGCAGCGTGGATTTGCCCGTGCCCGAGGGCCCTTGCAGCCACCAGCTTTGGCCGGCTTGCATGCGCAGGTTCACGCCGTGCAGCAGCGGCTCGCCGCTGGGTAAGCCCACGTCCAGCTGTTCGGCCTGCAGCACGGTGTCGTTGTTGTCGGCGGCGGCCAGGCGTTGCGGCGCGTGGTCGAGTGCGGTGGCGCGCTCCAGCGCGGCTTCAAAAAGTGTTAGGCGCTCGGTGGTGGCGTACCACTGTGCCAAGCCGCTGTAGTTGTCAACAAACCAGCTCAAGCCGTCTTGCACGCGCCCAAATGCCGAGGCGATTTGCATGAGCTGCCCGAGTTGAATGGCGCCACTAAAAAAGCGCGGTGCCGCCACCACAAATGGAAACACCACCGCCATTTGGTTAAAGCCCACGGTAAACCAAGTTAGGCGTTTGCGCGCCAACAGCAGCTGAATGTAGTTGGCCAAAACCGCGCCAAAGCGTCGTTGCAGACGCGACTTTTCTACGGTTTCGCCGTGGTCCAGCACCACCGCGTCGCTGTATTCGCGCAGCCGAATGAGTTGGTGTCGAAAGTCGGCTTCCACGCGCTGCTGCTTGAACATCAGCCCCGACAGAGGGCGGCCAATCACGTGCGTGAGCCAACTGCCTGCGGCGCAATACAGCAGGGCCATCCACACCATAAAGCCGGGAATCGTTACCACTTGGCTGCCGGCATAAAACGAAAAACTGCCCGACAACACCCACAAAATCCCAACAAAACTCACCAAGGTCACCACGGCGTTAAGCAAGCCCATGACCAGCCCCATGGTGTAACCAGTGAACTGATCAAGGTCTTCGTGTATGCGTTGGTCGGGGTTGTCGGTGGGCTGGCCGCCGCCCGATTGGTAGCGCAGCAGCTCCATGCGGTAGTAGGCTTGGCCGCGCAGCCAACGCTGCACATAGGTTTCGGTTAGCCAGGTGCGCCAGCGCATGCTTAGCAGCTGCGTGAGATAAAACTGGTACACCGCAATCATCACGTAGCCCAGGGCCAGCATGGCAAAGCGCCCGAGCTGCTGCCAAAACACGTCGGCGTCGCGCGCTTGCAGCGCGTCGTAGAACAAGCGGTTCCACTCGTTGATCAGCACCAGCATGTACACGCTGCCCAAATTAAGGGCCACGATCGCCACCAGCATGCTGCGTGCATACCATTTGTGGTCGCGGTGGTTGAAGTAGGGTTTGGCCAGCGTCCATGCGCGACGCAAAAACACGCGCAGCATGCGCGCTTTGTCGCGCCAACTGGTGGGCGCTGAGGGCAAGGTGGTGGTGTTCATGCGGTGTCGGGGTTGCGCACGCCGCTGGCCACATGGCCGGCTGGCACATGGTGCGCGGCAGAGGCCACGTGGCCGGTTTGGTCGTCAAAGAAAAAGTCGGGCTCAAACTCACGCAAAAACGCGCCCTTGGCCAAACCACCCAAGAACAAGGCCTCGTCAATGTCGATTTGCCAATTCATGAGCGTGCGAATGGCGCGTTCGTGGGCCGGGGCGCTGCGCGCCGTAACCAACGCGGTGCGCAGCTTGACCGGCGCTTGGTTTGCCGCCTGCAGGGTATGCAACGCCGCCAGCAGGGGCTTGAACGGGCCGTCGGGCAGGGGCTGCGCCGCACGTTGTGTTTCGTGCGTCACAAAAGCGTCCAACCCGCCTTGGGCAAACACTTGCTCGGCCTCGTCGCCAAAAAGCACGGCGTCGCCGTCAAAGGCAATACGGACCTCGTTGGGGTGGGCGTTGGAGGCGCGCGCCGCGTGTGGATACACCTGCGCCGCTGGCACGCCGGCTTGCAGGGCCGCGCGCACGTCGCTGGGGTGGGTTGACAAAAACAAGTTGGCCTGCAGCGGCTTGAGGTAACGCCAAGGCTCGCGTCCACGCGTGAAGCTGCCACGCTGAATGGCCAAGCCGTAATGCGCGGCTGAGCGAAACACCCGCATGCCGCTGACGGGGTCGTTGCGCGACAAAATCACCACCTCAACCCGGGGCGTATCGGGCTGGTTAAACGCCAGCAATTTTTTGACCAGCGAAAACGCCACCCCGGGCGGTGCCGGCTGCTCCAGGCGGTCCAACTGCAGCTGCATGTAGGCGCGGTCGTTGGTGGTTTCAAACACCTGGTTTTCTTCTTCAAAGTCAAACAGCGCGCGTGACGAGATCGCCACCACCAGTTGGCCGTCAAGCGAGGCACTCATGCCGCGCGCGCAGACGATTTAAGAAACAAGGCGTACACCGGGTTGTCGGTCTCATCGACAAACGGGTAACCCAGTGACTGCAAAAAACGCTTGTACTCGGCCTGTTGGCCGCGTGGCACCTGCAGGCCCACCAGTATCTTGCCGTAGTCCGCACCTTGGTTGCGGTAGTTAAAGAGGCTGATGTTCCAGT
>RFXW01000010.1 GCA_009921245.1 Candidatus Fonsibacter lacus
CGAGAAGATGGGTATTGACCTGATTTGGTTCGGTATTTTGCTTGCCATGAACATGCAAACATCGTTCCTAACGCCGCCATTTGGCTTTGCGCTGTTTTACCTGCGCAGCGTGGCGGCACGCAGCGATTACACCGACGAGGTCACCAAAGAGCGCATTCCAGCGGTCACCACCGGCCAAATTTATAAGGGTTCGATTGCCTTCATCGTTTTGCAAATCATCATGGTGGCTGTGGTGCTCTTTAACCCAGGGCTGGTCTCCAGCGGGATCACCAAGGTTAAGCAGTTAAGCGACGAAAACGTGCAGCAGCAGTTACTCAACCTCAAGGTTGAGGACTACGGCAGCAAAGACTAACGGTGTCGTCCATGGGTCAATCGCCTGTTTCGGTTCAGGTGCAGGAAGCGCGGGCTTGGACTTGCGTGCCTGTCTTGAGGCGCCGATCACACTGGCACCAGGTCAGGTGGAGCTGATACCCACCGGCCTTGCCATGCACTTGGCCGACGCAACCCTGGCGGCCATGATTTTGCCGCGCTCAGGCTTGGGGCACAAACACGGCTTGGTGCTCGGAAATTTGGTGGGCCTGATCGACAGTGATTACCAAGGGCAACTCATGGTGAGCGCGTGGAATCGCGGCACGCAGCCTTTTGTGATCGAGCCCATGGCACGCATTGCGCAGCTGGTGGTGGTGCCTGTGGTGCAGGTGCAGTGGCAGCAGGTGCAGACGTTTGCCGACCAAAGCACACGCGGTGCCGGTGGTTATGGCTCCACCGGCGCGGCTTAGTGTTCGGTTTGGGCCACAGTCAGAAACCCCTGACCGGTGGACTTGGCTTGGCGCTCGGCTTCGGTTGCTTCGCGCACCGCATGAACGGTAAGGGTTAAGCGCAAGGCCATGCCCGCCAACGGGTGGTTGCCCTCCAGCACCACGTGCTCTGGGTAGACATCGCTCACGAACAGCAAGCCGCAGGCTTTGGCTTCGTTGCTGCAACCCTCGGGCAGGGTGCTCAGCACCATGCCAGGCTCTGGGGTTTGGGCAAACGCCGCGCGCGGCTCCAAAAACACCAGCTGATCGTTGTAATCGCCAAACGCATCGGGTGGTTCAAGCTGCAGCTTAATCACCGCGCCCGGTTCGGCGTCTTGCAGGCCTTGTTCCATGCTGGCGAGCAAATCGCGGCCACCAACAAAAAACTCCACAGGGCTTTGGGCTTCGTCCAGTGGCTCGCCCTGGGCGTCGCTGAGTTGCCAGGTAAGAGCCACCACACAGGGCTTTATGATGCGCATGTGTTGCATTGTCTCATGAGGTGTTCGATTGGTTAAGCGTGCCCAGCCTTTGTCGGCGCCGCTGAACGCGGCCATCGAACAGCCCAGCGCGTGGTTGGGTGGGCTGACGCCAGCGGCGTTTATGCGGCAACACTGGCAGCGCAAACCGTTGCTCGTGCGTCAGGCGTATGGTGGGCCGTGGATCACACGCGCCCAACTGTTTGCATTGGCCACGCGTGACGACGTAGAAGCGCGCTGGGTAGAAAAACAAGGCGCCAAGTGGCGTATGGATCACGGCCCATGGGCCAGTACCTGGCTGAAACACAAGGCGCAAACCCCAGCCGCCACCTTGCTGGTGCAGGGCGTGGATACCCACTGGCCTAGCGTGCGCCAGGTATTGGATGCGTTTCGTTTTGTAGGGGACGCCCGGCTGGACGACGTGATGGTGTCGTGGGCCACCCAAGGGGGTGGTGTGGGGCCGCATTTGGATCAGTACGACGTGTTTTTATTGCAAGCGCGTGGCACCCGGCGTTGGTCGATCGCACCGCCACCGGCTGCGCCACGTTGGCGAGCCGGGGTACCGCTCAAGCAACTGGTGGGCTTTAAGGCCACCCACCAATGGACGCTTGAGCCCGGGGATATGCTGTATCTGCCCCCCGGTTGGGCGCATCATGGGGTGGCCCTAGACAACACGTGCATGACGTATTCGATTGGCTTTAGGGCGCCGCAAAGCCAGTCGTTGGCGTTGGATTTGTTGTTGCGCCAGGCCGACGAGTCAAGCGGCGCTGAGGTCTGGTACCGCGACCGTGGTGCCTTGCCTGCCAGTGAGCCCGCGCGTTTGCCGGCTTCTTTGCAACGCTTTGCGCAACAGGCGCTGCGTGGTTTGATGCAAGACACCGAGGGCATGGCTTTGGCGTTAGGCGAGAGCCTGACCGAACCCAAGCCCCGCACCTGGTTTGAGCCGTTGGCTGGCAATTGGGTGCGCGGCGCCGTGACGGTACACGCCAAAACTCGGGTGTTGTACAGCGATGGCCACTTTTTTATCAACGGCGAGAGCTACCGCATGGCGTCCGCTGACGCGCCGTGGTTGATGCGCCTGGCGAATCAACGCGGCTTGGCTGCCGCCGACGTGCGGCGGGCAACGCCCAATGTGCGCCGAGCGCTTAAAGCGTGGGTTGAGCAGGGCTGGCTTAGCCCAACGCCATAGGCGTATAAGGCGCCACCTCAAACCAGCCGGTGCCCTCAAGCTGCGTGGCCACTTCAACGCGCTCGCTTGGCCAGCCCAGCGCTTGCCCGAGCGCATGTTGCGCCAGCTCGGGGCGGTTGTTTTCTTCGCTTAGGTGCGCGGCCACCACGCGCTCCAGCCCAGGGTGGCGCAGCCGTTGCAGCAACTCAGCGGCTTGCTCGTTGGATAAATGCCCCCAGTCGCTGGCGATACGCCGCTTGAGGCTGGCCGGGTAGCGACTTTGCGCCAATAGGCTGGGGCAGTGATTGCATTCAATCAGCAGCGCCGTGACCCCTTGCAAGGCGCGCACCACGTGCGAGGAAACATGGCCAAGGTCGGTGATCAGCCCCAGGTGTCCGCTGGGGGCTTCAATGCGCAATTGCAGCGGCTCGCGGGCATCATGCGGCACGGTAAAGGGCTTCAGCACCAAGTCACCAATTGGCAGGGCTTGGCCATCGCTGGCCCATTGGGGTAACAGGTCTGGCGGTGCGCCCATGGCCTGCCACGTGCCTTGACTGGTGATCAGTGGCAGGTCGTGTCGTTTGGCCAATTGCACCGCGCTGCCCGCGTGGTCGGCGTGTTCGTGCGTAATAAACAACGCGTTCAGGTGCTTGGGGGTAAGCTCAAGTTGCGCCAAGCGCTCGGTAATATCGCGCACCCCTGGTCCACAGTCGATCAAGACATAGGTATCGCGCTGCTGCCACGCCGCATGCACCAGGGTGGCGTTGCCACCGCTGCCACTGGCCAAGCTGCGAACCCTAAGCACCGGGCTTACCGGTTTAATTTAAAGCGGCCAAAGGGTGTCGTGGTTCACTGCAGCTCGGGCATCAGCAGGGTTAATACCGCTTGCGCCTCAGCCGCTGGGCTGGCGCCGCCTTGGGCATCGGTTACCGAGACGGTGGTTTGCTCACCGGCGCGGCGCAACACCAGTTGCCGGGTCTCGGTGCTAAGTTGCGGCTGATCGCGTTTAAAGAGCTTGTCAAAAAAACCGGGTTCGGTGTTTTGACCGGGCAAAGACGCCGGCACATAACGCACCGTGAACACCCCGGCACTGCGGTCGCGGTCTTCCACCGTAAAGCCGGTGCGGTCCAGCGCCAGCAGCACGCGACGCCAGGCGTCGTCAAAGCCTGCCGCCACACGAATCACCGGTGCACCGTTGGCGGTCTCTAGCGTGGCGGTTGCCGTGGGGGCAGGGGCGCTGGCCACGGCTTGCGAGGCGTTGACCTCGGTGCTGCCAAGGGCAATCATTAACCGACGCAAAAATTCGTTTTCCAGTTCGGGGTCTGAGGGGCGGGGTTGCCACACGGTGCGGTCGCTGCGCTCGTTGGTGTACACCTCAATCATGCCGCGATGGCTGATGCGGATTTCGGTTTGCCCCTGCGGGTTGCGTTCCACGCGGGTACGAAATTTATCGAGTTCCCCGGTGGAATAAAGGTTTTCAAACAATTTACCCAGCGACTCGCGAATAAAGTCTTGGGGCAGTTTGGCTCGGTTTTCGGCCCAGTTGGTTTCGATTACACCCACCTGGGCTTGCTTAACTTCCACGTTAAAGCCGTTGGCCTGCCAAAACTGGTTCACTTTGGCCCACACGTTGTCCAGCGGTTCGCTGGTTACCAGCCACCGACGTTGGCCCTCGCGTTGCAGCTGCACCGTGCCCACCGCATTCGGTACCACGCCTTTGTCTTGTTGCGCTTGTTGGTTGTAGCGCGTCGCCGAGGCCGCTTGGCCCGGCACCTGGTAGCGGCCTTGGTTGCTTAGGCGCGACAGGTCGGGCGGGACGTCGAGCGCCTGGCCACGATCGGCACTGCGGTAATCGACTTTGGATTCTTGCAGCCCAGAGCAGCCCGCCAGCGAGGCGGCAACAACAAGGCCAATGGGTAAAAAGCGCGTAGCAAAAAGACGGGTCATGGATATGGGAAAGGTTCAGCGCAGCAAGCCGCAGCCCTTTAGGGCGTGCTCAAGCGCTTGATGGTACTCAGGTTCGAGCGGCGTCATGGGTAGGCGAATGCCAGGTGAGCAAAGGCCCAGCTTGGCCATCGCCCACTTCACGGGGATCGGGTTGGCTTGTACAAACAATTGTTTGTGCAACGGCAGCAGCTGCTGCTGCAGCTTGCTTGCCAGCGGCGCGTTGCCGGCCAGTGCCGCGGCGCACAAGTCGTGCATCAGGCGCGGGGCTACATTGGCGGTGACGCTTACGTTGCCATGGCCGCCAAGCAGCATAAGGGCCACGGCGGTGGGGTCGTCGCCGGAGTAAATGGCAAAGTCTTCGGGCGCCTCGCGGATCAGCCACTGGGCACGAATCATGTCGCCGGTGGCTTCTTTAATGCCTACGATACCCGGCACCTGGGCCAGCTGCATCACGGTGTCGTGTTGCATGTCAGCCACCGTGCGTCCGGGCACGTTGTACAGCACCATGGGCAGCTCCACCGCCTCGGCAATCGCCGTGAAATGGCGCCTCAGGCCCTCTTGGGTGGGCTTGTTGTAGTAGGGCACCACCTGCAAATGGCAGTCGGCCCCGACCTGTTTGGCGTAGCGTGCCAGTTCAATGGCTTCGGCGGTGGAATTGGCGCCGCAACCCGCCATCACGGGAACGCGACCCGCCACCCGCTTCACGCAGGCACCTATGATTTCTTGATGTTCTTGCACCTTAACGGTGGGTGACTCGCCGGTGGTGCCAACCACGCAAAGGCAGTCCGTGCCTTCGGTGATGTGCCAATCAATCAGGCGGTCCAGCGCATCAAAATCCACTTGGCCGTCTTCGTGCATGGGGGTGGCCAGCGCCACGATGCTGCCTTTTATCATCTGCCTTCCTCGTTCGGGCTGACGCGTCCAGTCATAAACCCCGCATTCTACCGCCCCGGTCGTTGCGCGGCGATGCGCTGCACGCGCCGGGTGGGCTCGTGCAGGGTGGTGTCTTCGTAGCCTCGCACGTGCCAGGTGGCACATAGCCCAATCAGCTCGCCTGGAGCCAACAAAAATTCGGGGCGCGAGGGCCTACCCCAACGCTCTTGCCCTTGGGCAAAGGTTTCGTAAAGCAACCACCCGCCGCGGGTTACGGTATGCAGCAGCAAGGGCAGCAATGCGCGCCACAGGTAGTTGGTAACCACCACCACCTCAAACTCGGCGCCCGGGATCGGCCACGGCCCGCGCTCCACATCGGCTTGCAAGCCAGTTGCGCCGGCTGGCAACTGGCCTAGCGCCTTGGGGTCGCGGTCGATGGCGGTGACTTGGTAGCCGCGTTCCAACAACCATCGGGTGTGACGTCCCGCGCCGCAGGCCAAATCAAGCGCGCAGCCCGGCGCCGGCAGTTGTGCGCCCCAGCGCGTGATCCAATCCGAGGGGGCGCCCTCGCCATGCATGGGGCTTACCGTGCGGCTCTAAAAGCAGGCCCAGGCTTGGTTGGCCAGCACAAACAAAAACTCGCCACGGGTGTACAGCGCAAACACCAGCGCCAGGGCAAGCCCCGCCAAGGCCCAGCGCCATGGCCATTGACCCAGCTGGAGATTCTGAAACGCCATATTCATGTGGCAACCATACCATGGGGTGGGTGGCGTTGCACAGGCTGTTCACCAACGCCGAGGCCACACCCAAGGCAATGGTGAGCAACCACACGCCGTCGTAGCTGCCCCACACATCGTACAAACGGCCACCGAGCCAGACACCCAGGAAGCTACCAAATTGGTGACTGAAAAACACCATGCCACTGAGCATGGTGAAGTGCTGCACACCAAACATCTGCACCACGATGGCGTTGGTTGGCGGCACAGTGGAAAGCCACAAGGCGCCCATCACCGCTGAAAAAACGTACACGCTGGCAGGGGTGAGCGGGGCCAACAGAAACGCGCTGATGGCCACCGCCCGCAAGGCGTAGATGGAGGCCAATATGTAGCGCCGTGGAAAGCGCTGCCCCAAGGAGCCTGCCACGTAGGTGCCAACCACGTTAAACAGTCCAATCAACGCCAACGCGTAGCCCGCCACCTCCGGGGGCAGTCCCTCGTCTTTCAGGTAGCTGGGCATGTGAATGCCAATAAACACCACCTGAAAGCCGCACACAAAGTAGCCCAGCGTCAGCCACTGAAAGCTGCGATAACCCGCGGCCTCGCGCGTGGCTTGGGCAATGGTTTGGTCACGCTGCAGGCTGCCAGAGCCAAACTGCGGTTCACGCAAGGCGTAGCCAAGCGGCACAATCACCATCACCAGCACCGCCAGCGCGTACAACGCGTTGGCCGGCCCAATGTTAAGGATCAACGTGCTCTCCAGCGGCACCATTAAAAATTGCCCGAACGAGCCCGCCGAGGCCGTCATGCCCATGGCCCACGAGCGTTTTTCTGGCGCGATGTTGCGCCCGATGATGCCGTAAATCACAGAAAACGTGGTTGCGCCTTGGGCCGCGCCAATCAAGCCACCGGTGGTGAGCATAAACAGCCACACCGACGACGCACTGGCCATGCCGATCAGACCCAGCACATAACAAACGGCGCCGCCAAGCAGCACGCGGTAGGCGCCGAACCGGTCGGCCAACATACCCGTAAAAATACCCACCACCCCCCAGGTGATGTTTTGAATCGCAATGGCCAACGAGTAGGTTTCGCGCGACCAGTTGTTGGCCTCGGTGATGGGCTGCAGCCACAAGCCAAAACCGTGGCGGATTCCCAGTGACATGGCGGCAATTAAAGCGCCGCACAGCACCACGCGGGCAAGGGTAAGGGGAGCGTTGGTATGTTGCATGGGCGCGACTGTAACGTAAACCCACCAAGCCTGCCGATTGGGCATTACTGTATAGATATCCATGCTTTGCTCACCCAGCGGCTAGAATGCGGCGCCATGGCAACCACACCCAACGCATACCAAGAGAGTGCGATTCGGGTACTCAAGGGGCTTGAGCCGGTTCGGCAGCGCCCTGGTATGTACACCCGCACCGACAGCCCGCTGCACATGATCCAAGAGGTCATTGACAACGCTGCAGACGAGGCCCTGGCGGGACATGGCCGCCGCATCGCTGTAACCTGCCACACCGACGGCTCGGTTTCGGTGGCCGACGACGGACGTGGCATCCCCTTTGGGGTGCACCCGCAAGAGGGCGCGCCGGTGCTTGAGCTGGTCTTTACCCGGTTGCACGCGGGCGGTAAATTTGACAAGGGCGCAGGCGGTGCCTACAGCTTCTCGGGCGGTCTGCACGGCGTGGGCGTCAGCGTAACCAACGCCCTGGCCAAGCGCCTCGAGGTTTCAAGCCATCGCGACAAAACCGTGGCCAGCATGGTCTTTGAGCAAGGCGATGTCGCCCAACCTTTGGCCACGCGCCCCTTGGCCAGCGGCGAGCGCAAAAGCGGCACCACCGTGCGGGTTTGGCCCGAGGGCAAATACTTTGATTCGCTGGTGCTGCCGCAAGCCGAGTTGGAGCACATGCTGCGCAGCAAGGCGGTGCTGATGCCTGGGGTTGAGGTGGCGTTGACCCTAGAAAAAACCGGGCACACCGAGCGCTGGCTTTATCAAGGCGGGCTGAGTGACTATTTGCAGCAAACGCTGCCCAGTGCGCTGTTGCTGCCGGTGTTTGAGGGGCAGGGCTTTGCGGGCGCGCAACACGAAAGCTTTGCCGAGGGCGAGGGCGCGGCGTGGTGCGTGGCCTTTACCGAAGACGGCGCGTTGGTGCGCGAAAGCTACGTGAATTTAATTCCCACCACCTCCGGTGGAACGCACGACAGTGGCCTGCGCGAGGGCTTGTTTCAAGCGGTGCGTGGCTTCATTGATTTACACGCCTTGCTGCCCAAGGGCGTAAGGTTGGTGCCCGAAGATGTATTTGCGCGTGCCAGTTACGTGCTTTCAGCCAAAGTGCTCGACCCGCAGTTTCAGGGCCAAATCAAAGAGCGCCTCAACAGCCGAGACGCGGTGCGCTTGGTGGGTGGCATGGTGCGTCCGGCGCTTGAATTGTGGTTAAACCAGCACGTGGACTGGGGCAAGCGTTTGGCTGAGTTGGTGATTCGCACCGCCCAAGCGCGTCAGCGCGCTGGGCAGAAGGTTGAGAAGCGCAAAAGCTCAGGGGTGGCGGTGTTGCCGGGTAAGCTCACCGACTGCGAAAGCCGCGACACGGCTGAAAACGAGTTGTTTTTGGTAGAAGGTGATTCGGCCGGCGGCAGCGCCAAAATGGGGCGCGACAAAAGCTTTCAAGCGGTTTTGCCACTACGCGGCAAGGTACTGAACACCTGGGAAGTTGACCGCGACCGCCTGTTTGCCAACACCGAGGTGCACGACATCGCTGTGGCGCTGGGGGTGGACCCCCACACCCCGCAAGACCAGCCCGACCTAAGCGGCTTGCGCTACGGCAAGGTTTGCATCTTGTCCGACGCCGACGTTGACGGCGCCCACATTCAGGTGCTGTTGCTCACCCTGTTTTTTAAGCATTTTCCTGCGCTGATTGCCCACGGCCACGTGTACGTGGCACGGCCGCCGCTGTTCCGTCTTGATGCCCCGGCGCGCGGCAAAAAGCCCGCCAGCAAGCAATACGCCCTGGACGAGGGCGAGTTGCAAGCCATGCTCGATAAGCTGCGCAAAGACGGGGTGCGCGAGAACGCCTGGGCCATCAGCCGTTTTAAGGGCCTGGGTGAAATGAGCGCCGAGCAGTTGTGGGAAACCACACTCAACCCCGACACCCGACGCTTGATGCCGGTGCAACTGGGCACGCTGGATTTTGCGGGCACGGCGCAAGCCATGAGCCGCTTGATGGGCAAGGGCGAAGCCGCAGCCCGCCGCGAACTGATTGAACTGCACGGCGACGCCGTGGACATTGACATCTAACCATGACCGACACCCCACTGGTAACACCTGAGCCCCCCCTGGCCGAAGACGACTCGCTGGCCGCTTACGCGCAACGCGCGTATTTGGAATACGCCTTAAGCGTGGTGAAGGGGCGCGCCTTACCTGACGGCTGCGACGGCCAAAAACCCGTGCAACGCCGTTTGCTTTATGCCATGCAACGCATGGGGCTTGGGGTGGGCAGCGGCGGCGCGGCGCGCCCAGTAAAAAGCGCGCGCGTGGTGGGCGACGTGTTGGGCCGGTTTCACCCGCACGGCGATCAAGCGGCCTACGACGCCTTGGTGCGCATGGCGCAAGATTTTTCGCAGCGCTACCCGCTGATCGACGGACAAGGCAACTTTGGCAGCCGCGACGGCGACGGCGCCGCCGCCATGCGTTACACCGAAGCCAGGTTGTCGCGCATCACCCGCTTGCTGTTGGATGAAATCGACGAAGGCACGGTGGACTTCGTGCCCAATTACGACGGCTCCACCGAAGAACCCGCGCAGCTGCCAGCGCGTTTGCCGTTTGTATTGCTCAACGGGGCTTCGGGCATTGCCGTTGGCATGGCCACCGAAATTCCCAGCCACAACCTACGCGAGGTCGCCGCTGCGGCGGTGGCGCTGCTAAAAAAGCCCAAACTCAGCGACGACGAATTGGCCGAGCACCTGCCGGGCCCTGATTTCCCGGGCGGTGGACAAATCATCAGTGCCCCGCAAGACATTGCGCAAGCCTACCGCACCGGGCGCGGTAGTTTAAAAGTGCGCGCGCAGTGGAGCGTGGAAGATTTGGCGCGCGGCCAATGGCAACTGGTGGTGCACACCTTGCCGCCTGGCACCAGCGCGCAAAAGGTGCTTGAGGAAATCGAAGAAATCACCAACCCCAAGGTTCGCGCTGGCAAAAAAGCCCTCACCGCCGAGCAAAATCAGCTCAAAACCGCCACGTTGGCCTTGCTTGACGGGGTTCGCGACGAATCCGGCAAAGAGGCGGCGGTGCGCTTGGTGTTTGAGCCGCGCAGCAAAAATATTTCGGTCGACGAGTTCATTACCGCGCTACTGGCGCACACCAGTTTGGAAACCTCGGTCAGCGTCAACCTAACCGCCGTGGGGCGCGACGGTCGACCGGCACAAAAATCGCTGCGTGCTTTGTTAGAGGAATGGTTGGACTTTCGGCAAGCCACGGTGCAGCGACGCAGCCAGCACCGGCTTGAGCAAATCACCGATAGGCTGCACATTTTGGAAGGGCGGCAGCTGGTGCTGCTGAACCTGGACGAGGTGATTGCCATCATCCGCCAAAGCGACGAGCCCAAAGCGGCGCTGATCGAGCGCTTTGGCCTTTCAACGCGCCAAGCCGAAGACATACTAGAAATTCGGCTGCGGCAACTTGCCCGGCTTGAAGCCATCAAGATTGAGCAAGAAATCCAAGACAAGCGGGCTGAACAGGCCAGTTTGCAAGCCTTGTTGGCCAGCGACGCGTCGCAGCGCAAGCTGATGATCAAAGAAATCGAGGCCGATGCCAAAACCTACGGCGACGACCGACGCACCCTGATTCGTCAAGAGCGCCGCGCGGTGGCCGAGGTTAAGGTGCTGGATGAACCGGTTACGGTGGTGGTGTCGCGCAACGGTTGGTTGCGGGTGCGAGCGGGGCACGGACACGACGCCGCCGGTTTTACTTTTAAGGCCGGCGATGCGCTGTATGCCGCGTTTGCCTGCCGCAGCGTGGATCAACTGGTGGTGTTGGGCAGCAACGGCCGCGCCTACAGTGTGGCCGTGGCGCAGCTGCCGGGTGCACGCGGCGATGGCCAGCCGGCGACGAGTTTTATTGATTTAGAGCCGGGCACGCGCGTGGTGCACTTTATGTGTGCCGCGCCAACGGCGCGTTGGCTGTTGGCCACCAGCGCCGGCCACGGCTTGTTGGCCACCACTGCGAACATGCACAGCCGACAACGCGGCGGCAAAGCGTTTTTACAAGTGGCCGACGATCAGACCATTTTGCCGCCGGCCTTAATCGATGCGGTCCCCGCCGAGGGCGGACCATGCAGCCACATAGCCTGCGTGAGCGGCTCGGGTCGGGTGCTTACTTTTGCGCTGGACGAAGTGAAAACCATGGCCAGCGGCGGACGCGGCGTGTTGCTGATGGGGCTTGATGCGGGCGAGTTGCTTGCAGGGGTTGCAGGCTACACGCGGCGTGTGATGGTGAGCGGCCAAGGGCGTGGCGGCCGACCGCGTGAGGATGCGCTTGAGTTGCGTGGGCTGAATGCGGCGCGCGCGGCACGTGGCCGCAAGGGCAAAAAAGTGGATTGGGGTTTTAAGCCCAGCGCCGTGCGTCGCGCCGACGAGCCGCTGGCCTAGGCAATGTCCATTTGGTGCAGTCCAAACTGTCCGGTTTGGGCGTCGGCCAAGAAGCACTTAAGCGTTTCGGCAACGGTGCGAAACGCCAATTCGTCCCAAGGAATTTCTTCGGCGGTAAACAACCTGGCCTCTTGGGTTTCGTGACCCGGGTCAAAGTTGGGGCTTAGCAGTTGGGCGCGATAAAACAGGTGGATCTGTCCCGCGCGGGTGACGTTCATAACCGAAAACAGCCCTTGCATTTCAAAGGTCGCCCCGGCTTCTTCGCGGGTTTCACGTGCTGCGCCTTCGGCCAGCGTTTCACCCATCTCTAAAAAACCGGCAGGCAAGGTCCACTTACCAAAGCGCGGCTCAATGTTGCGCTTACAAAGCAAGATACGCTCTTGCCATACCGGCACGGTGCCTACCACGTTGAGCGGATTTTGGTAGTGAATGGTGTGGCACGCGGGGCATACCGCGCGCACTTTGGTGTCGCCGTCGTCGGGTACACGGTTTTCAACCGCCGTGCCGCAGGCTCGGCAAAAAGTTACTGTGCGGTCGTTCCACATCGGTGCAGTGTAATGCGCTTGCCGGGCTAGCGAACCGTCACCGTAATCGGTTGCAATCCGGAGACCTCGCCCACCATGCAGTCGCCGGTTTGCACCGCACCCACGCCTTCGGGGGTGCCAGTAAAAATTAAATCGCCGGCTTGCAGCGTCCATGCGCGAGACAGGTGGGCAATGGTCTCGGCGATATTCCAAATCAAGTGTCCCACGGTGCTGGATTGACGCACCTCACCGTTGACGCGTAAGCCAATGCTGGCTTGTTCAATCGCGCCGGCTTGTGCGCAAGGCGTGATGGGGCCAATCGGTGCCGAGGCGTCAAAGCCTTTGCCAATATCCCACGGGCGGCCTTCTTTGCGCATTTGCATTTGTAAATCGCGCCGGGTCATGTCCAGCCCAACGGCGTAGCCGTAGACGTGTTGCATGGCTTGGGCAACTTCAATGTCTTGCCCACCTTGTCCAATCGCCACCACCAATTCGATTTCATGGTGCAAGTCTTGCGTGAGGCTGGGGTAGGGTATGGTTCCGCCACCTGCATCAATGGCCACCAAGGCGTCGTTGGGTTTAAGAAAGAAAAAGGGTGGCTCGCGACCACTGAAGCCCATCTCTTGCGCGTGCGCCGCGTAATTGCGCCCCACGCAGTACACACGGTGCACAGGAAATTGTTGGCTTATGCCATGCACGGGCAGGCATACAGGGGGGCTGGCAGGCCAAAGGGTGGGGGCGGTCATGCGGTGAGTCTTTCCTCGCGGTGAATGGCCAGGGCTTGTTGCGCCGGGCGGTCTGAGAAACTAAACAGTACGCAGCCTTGGGTGCTCTGCCATTGCGCGGTGCACCACGAGGGCACCACAAAGTGGTCGCGCGGTCCAAAGTCAATCGTTAGGGCTTGGGCCTGCGCGCCCCACTGCACCTGCAGCCGGCCATGGCCCTCGACCACGCTAAACACCGTGCCATCGGTTTGGCGCCACGGCTGGCCACTGAACCCGGCGGGTAGGCGCTGCAAGAAGGTGGCCATGGTGGGCATGGGCCAGCCACCTGTGTCGGGGTTAAGGTAGCGCAGCTTGAATCCATCCCACGGGTCAACCGCCTCGTGCGCCTCAAGGTGCGCCAGCGCCTCGCGGCTGCGCGCGTAAGGGTAGCGAAAAATGGGTGAGGTCGCGCCAAACGGGCTGCTGTGCCGCACCGGTGCCATGTTGTGGCCCCAACGTGCCATGGCGCTGCCCTCGGCGTGTTGCACGCTTTGCGCGGCATGGGCGGCGTTTTCGGCAAAGCCCGCCTCAAAAAATTGCAACATCGGAATATCGAGCCCGTCAAGCCACACCACGGGCTCATCGGCTTCGCTGCCGTGGTCGTGCCATGTCCAATTGGGCGTAATGATGAAGTCGCCCGGCTCCATGGTGGCACGTTCGCCGTTCACAGCGGTGTACGCTCCACGGCCTTCCACCACAAAGCGCAACGCGCTTTGCGTGTGCCGATGGCTGGGGGCGATCTCCCCGGGCAGGATCAGCTGCAGCCCCGCGTACAACGACGGTGTGATGCACGACCGACCGCGCAAGTTGGGGTTTTCCAAAATGAGCACGCGGCGCACCGCTTCTTCGGCGGTGATCACGTCGCCGGCGCGCATTAAAAATGGCCTAACCGTGTCATACGCCCAATGCGCCGGTGCTGCGGTGGACTGTGGCGCAGGGGGCACCAACGCGTGCAACACCTCCCACAGGGGCGTGAGGTGGTGCGGGTCCATGTCGTGGTAAAGCGCTTGGCGCGGCCCCTGGGGTGTGGCGTGCGAAGACATGGCGTGATTCAGTTTAGGCCTGGCAATGAATCAGTGCTGGGTGGCAGGCAGCTGCACCACCAGGCCATCAAGCGCGTCGCTTAATATCAATTGGCAGCTCAATCGGCTGCTGGCGTCGGCCTCTTCGGCGGTGAAGTCAAGCATGGCGCGCTCGTCATCGCTGGCGGCGGGCAGCTGCGCTTGCCAAGGCGCTTGCACCCGCACGTGGCAAGTGGCGCAAGCCAATGTGCCACCGCAGTCTGCGGCAATGCCATCCACGTCATGCCGCACCGCGGCTTGCATCAGGCTTTCGCCGTTTTGCGCTTCTATGGTGTGTTCCACACCCGATGCATCAATTAAGGTGCAACGAATGATGCTCATGCCGATTTCTCCCGTTGGTTGGCTAATAGCGTGCGAAATGGTGTCGTGCGTCGTGGTCCTTGGCTTCGCTCTCCCGGGCGTAGCGCTCGACCTCCATTTCTTTGATCGAGGCATAGTACCGCACAAAGTTTTCGCCTAGGCGTTGACCCAGTGCGTGGTCTTGCCTTAAGGCTTGCAAGGCCAGCGCCTGCGACGAAGGCAAAGACGCATGCTCGCTGGCGTAGGGTGAATCGCTGGGTGGCGGCGGCGTCATGCGATGGGCCATGCCGCCCATGCCCGCCGCGATTTGGGCACCCAGCACCAAGTAGGGGTTGGCGGCTGGCTCGGGTAGGCGGTTTTCAATGCGTGGGCCGGTGCCGCCCCCATCGCCGCCCAGCACCCTAAGTAATGCGCCGCGATTGTCTAAGCCCCAGCAAATACTGGTTGGCGCCAAGGCGTTGGCAACAAAGCGCCCGTAGCCGTTGGCCGAGGGCACACACAGCGCCGCCAGCGCGGGCGCGTGGTGCAGCAAACCAGCCAGCCACTGCGCCCCTTGCAGTCCCAGGTGGTCTTGGGCCGAGTGGCCGCCTGCCGCTTGGTTGGGCCCAACCGGTGTGCCGCTGTCGGTGCGCCACAGTGACTGATGCACGTGCCAGCCACTGGCCATGACGTGCGCAAAGGGCGGTCGGCATACAAAGCTTGCGTAATAGCCGTGGCGCGCCAAGGCTTGGCGCATGGCGTGGCGAAACAACACCATATGGTCGGCTGCGGTCAGGGCGTCGGTTGCGGCAAAAACCGCTTCGAATTGGCTGGGGCCCATTTCAATTTCCAGCGATTGCAGCGGCAGTTGCAGCTGCTGCGCGGTGCGCTGCACCAGCCCCAGCACCGGCTCGCAAGCGTCGGCGTAATCGTCACACAGCAGCCGATAGCCCGGGTGCAACAGCGCCACTTCGGGCGCCGGTCCGGGCCAGGCCGCGCGCTCGGGGTTGGTGGCCGGTTGCACCATGCGATAAATATGCCACTCCACTTCCAAGCCCACGCGACACTGCAAGCCCAAGGCGGCCAGTGCTTGCACCTGTTGTTGCATCACCCGGCGGGTGTCCAGGGCCACCGGCTCACCACTGTCGTGCCACGCCTGACACCAAAGCCACGCGTGCCCCGGCGCCCATGGCAGCGGCGTCAGCCGTTCGGGGTCGGGCACCAAGCGCACGTTGCCCCCGCCGTCCAGCCCCAACCACGCTGGTGTGCCTTGCGCTTGAAACACAGGCCATGCGGTGCGGTCGCTAAGATCTTTGAGCAACAGGGTATTGACCATGCTCACGCCGTGTTGCAAGGCGTGCGCCAGTGCGTCGGCCTGAATGTGTTTGCTGCGCAGTTGCCCGTGCAAGTCACACCAACAAAGCCTAAGGGTATGCAGCGCGTCGGCTTGAACGCGTTGCAGCAATTGCTCTACGGCCCGATCACGATCGGCGCTGGCCAAACCACAACGTTCGACAAAAGTCGGCTTGTCGCTCATGTCCAGGGTGCGTGGGTGCGTTTGCGTTGCACTTGTTCGCGCCACCATGCCTGCCACGATTCGCGTGGGGCAATACCGTCCACGGTATCGGGCCCCAGTGTCTGGCGCGCCACCTCGGCGTTGGCCACGCCGCCCACCGGCTTGCCTTCAGCCATGGCGTCTAAGGTGCGCAGCAGCCAGCGCCGGTTGGCCATGATGATTTTGTCGGTGGTGCCCAAGTGCTCTTTGGTGCGGTCTTGAATCGCTCCCATGCTCTCGCAGGCCCACTGGTCGTGTACGTTAATGTCTTCCTCGCCCATGCCCAAATAGGTGCGTGTGCGCTGCTCCTCGGGGTCAAAGCCCCAACTGTTGCCCGCGTGTTTGCGCGGCAAGTAGTCGGGCAGGGTGACACCGGCCAAACGCTGCTCACGCATGCGTTGGCGTTGCACCGGTTCGTCAAAACTGGTGAAAAAACTCACCCAATGGGTGCGCGTGTCGTCCACCGGCACATGCATTTGGGTAATGGTCATGGTCTCCGACAGCGGAATCACAAACGTATGCGGCCACATGGCATGGGTGACGCGCACATGGGTGAGTTCGGCGTCAAGCTCACGCCGGGTGGTGATGGCGTAGCCGTAGGGGGTTTCTTCAAAGGCAATATCCGGTGGTTGCCCTTCGCGCATCACGCGCGACATCGGCCAGCGTTGGCCGCGTGCGTCGCCGGCACTGGCGTTGCGAAACTGCTTGCCGTAGCTGTCGTCCAGCGAGGCGTCTTGAAAAAACCGATGCAAAAACGAGGTATGCGCGGGGTCAATACCCACCTCAAACGCTTGCAGCCAATTGCAGTGCCACAAACCCTTAAAGGCGAAGGTGTGCGAGTCGGGTGCCACAAAGCAATCCAGTGGTGGCAGCTCGGGCGCGTTGGCGGGGTTGTCACCCAACCAAGCAAACAGCACACCGCACGCTTGGCGCAGCGGGTAGGTGGTTTGCCGAATGCGTTGGCACAAGGTGCTGCCGCTGGGCTCACCCGGCGTTTCCACACACTGGCCGCTGGCATCAAACTGCCAGCCATGAAAGGGGCAACGAATGCCCTGTGGCTCGTAACGCGCAAACGCCAGGTCCGCCCCGCGGTGCGGGCAGGCGCGGTCAACCAGTGCAAAGTTACCCTGCGCGTCACGCCACAGCAGCAAATCTTGCCCCAGCAGCCGAACCGCTTTTAGTGGTCGCTGCGCCATGCGCGGATCAAGCGCCGGGTCGAATTCGTCCAACAGGGCAACGGGTTGCCAAAATTGGCGCATCAACTGGCCACATTCCGTGCCGGGCCCTACGCGTGTGATGCGTTGGTTGTCGCTGGCTTTCATATCAGGGGCTTGGGCGGTCTAAGGCCGCCAGGGTTTTTGTCTTATGCTACGGCATTATGCGGTTATACAACTACTTTCGATCCTCGGCTTCTTTTCGCGTGCGCATTGCGCTGGCGCTTAAGCAACTCCCCTACGACTACCAGGTGGTGCATCTGCAAAAAGGTGAACAACACCAGGGTGAATTTGCGGCCCACAGCGCCGACCACTTGGTGCCTATGTTGCAGTTGGACGATGGGACGCATGTGTTGCAGTCGCTTGCGATTTGCGAGTACCTAGACGAGACCCATCCCACCCCACCGTTGCTGCCGGCTGACCCCATGGGTCGCGCCCGGGTGCGTGCGCTGGCCCAAATGGTGGCGTGCGACATCCACCCCATCAACAATTTGCGCGTGCTGCAATACCTTACCCAAACCTTGGGTGTGGCCGAAGACGCCAAAAACGCGTGGTATGCCCACTGGGTCACGCTTGGGCTTGAGGCCTTTGAGCAGCGACTGCATGAGCCAGCCACCGGCGCGTTTTGTCATGGTCAAACCCCTACCTTGGCCGACGTGTGTTTGGTGCCGCAAATTTTTAACGCGCAGCGCTTTGAGGTGCCTTTGGCCGGCTACCCACGGATGATGAAAATTTTCGAAGCGTGCATGGCACTGCCGGCGTTTGCCAGCGCCCAGCCTTCGGCCTGCCCCGAAGCCAACGCCTGACATGATCAACGACCCCGCCCCAGGCTACGCGCCGGCTTGGGATGCGCCGCTATGGGTGGGGGCATGGATGACCACCCGAGACGGCGGTCAAGGGCAGGGGCGGTTTGCCGGATTTAACTTGGGTGATCACGTGGGCGACAACCCCGAGGTGGTGGCATGGCACCGCGCGCAATTGGCGCGCTCGGTGGGCCGCCCTCTGGCCCTGTTGCGGCAAGTTCATGGCCACGCCGTGTGCGCGCGCGATGCGTGCGCCGTAGACGATCAACCCGAGGCCGACGCCCAATGGACCAGCCAAGCGCGTGCAGCTTTGGCCATTGGCGTGGCCGATTGTTTGCCGGTGCTGTGGGCGCACCGGCAAACGCCGCTGATCGCTGCCAGCCACGCGGGCTGGCGTGGCTTGGCGGCCGGTGTACTAGAAGACACACTGCGGCACATGGCGCAAGGGGCGGGGCAGTCGCTGCCCCTTTGTGCGGCACAGTGCACCGTATGGCTGGGGCCATGCATTGGCCCCGATGCGTTTGAGGTGGGTGCAGACGTTGTGCAAGCGTTTGCTGCCAGCACGCCACCGCAGTTGTTGCCCAATCGCTGGTGTGTTGCGCACCCTGATCGTGCCGATCGCTGGCTGGTGAATTTACCGGCTTTGGCGCGGGCGCGGCTGCACGCCATGGGTGTGTCGTCCATCCACGGCAACGACGGTGGCGGTGCGTGGTGCACCATGGGCAACCGCACGCGGTATTTTTCGCATCGTCGCGATGGCAGCCCCAACGGCGGCACCGGTCGCATGCTGGCCAGCGTGTGGCTCGCCCCAAGTGGCGGTTGAAGGCTCGAAAAACCATTCAGCGTGTCAGGCTGATGGAAGTGAAATAAGCGACAATGGTGCCGTAATGCTTAGGTCTTCATTCTCGGTTGATTTTGGTAAGCTGAGCGCACACAGGCCATTGCAAAGGAGCCACCTTGATGAACACGCCGCCCCCCATGCCATTTGCCCCATTGGCGGGTTTTAACTGGGGTCAACCCACGCCCGACTTATCGCAATGGTTTGAGGCCGTGGTGCAAGAGCCGGTTACCTTTGATGCCGCGCAGTTGCAGCACATTCAAACCCACTACCTGCAGCAATTGGCCACGCTGTGGCAAGACGGCGGGCAAGCGCGGGTTGCCAAAGACCCACGCTTTAACAACCCGGCTTGGTTGGCCAACCCAGTGGCGTTGCGCACCGCCGCGCTCTATCTGCTCAACGCCGACACACTAAAAGCCATGGCCGGCGCGGTGCAAGGGCACGGCAAGCAAAAAGAACGCGTGGCCTTTGCGGTGGAGCAGTGGGTGGACGCCGCGTCACCCTCAAATTTTTTGGCGTTCAACCCCGAGGCGCTGCAGCTGGCCATTGACACCCAAGGCCAAAGCCTGGCGCAAGGTTTGCAGCACCTCATGCAAGACATGCAGCGTGGCCGCATCAGCATGTCCGATGAATCCGCCTTTGAGGTTGGGCGCAACCTGGCCACAACCCCGGGCTCGGTGGTGTTTCAAAACGAACTGTTTGAACTCATTGCCTACGCGCCTACCACCGCCAAGGTGTTTGAAAAACCCCTGCTCATGGTGCCACCGTGCATCAACAAATACTACATTCTCGATTTACAGCCAGACAATTCGTTTGTACGCGGTGCACTGGAGCAAGGTCACCGGGTGTTCATGGTGAGTTGGCGCAACCCCGACGACGCGCTGCGCGACGCCACCTGGGATCGGTACATCGAAGACGGGCCGGTGGCGGCCATTGAAGCGGTGCGCGCCATCACTGGCGCCGACACCATTAATGCGCTGGGTTTTTGTGTAGGCGGCACCATGCTGGGCACGGCCCTGTCGGTGTTGCATGAGCGCGGGCAACAACCCGTGAGCAGCGTAACCTTTTTAACCACGCTGCTCGACTTTTCAAATACCGGCGTGCTCGATGTGTTCATCGACGAGGCGTTTGTGCAGTATCGCGAACATCAAT
This sequence comes from Candidatus Fonsibacter lacus, assembly GCA_009921245.1. Lineage (GTDB taxonomy): Bacteria > Pseudomonadota > Gammaproteobacteria > Burkholderiales > Burkholderiaceae_C > RS62. The sequence goes on from RFXW01000010.1 coordinate 19,832, forward strand.
TTGCGCAAGGCGGCGTGCTGCCGGCGCGCGAACTGGCCACCACGTTTTCTTTTTTGCGGCCCAACGACTTGGTGTGGAATTACGTGACCGGCAATTATTTAAAGGGCGAGGAGCCGCGCCCCTTTGATTTGCTTTATTGGAACAGCGACAGCACCAATCTGCCCGGACCTTACTACGCCTGGTATTTGCGCAATTTATACCTAGAAAACCGCATGGCCAAAGCCGGCGCCTGCAAGGTATGCGACCAGCACATCAACCTGGGCGCGCTTACCACGCCCGCGTTCTTTTATGGCTCGCAAGAAGATCACATCGTTCCAATCGAAGCCGCCTACCGCAGCATGCAACTGTGGGGCGGGCCCAAGCAGTTCGTTATGGGCGCATCGGGCCATATTGCGGGGGTGATCAACCCGCCCGCCAAAAACAAGCGTTGCCACTGGACGGCGCCCACGGCTTTGGTGCATGAATCGCTGCAGACATGGCAGGCCGAGGCCACCCAAAGCGGCGGCAGTTGGTGGCCGGTTTGGCACCAGTGGCTGGCGGGGCGTTCGGGCAAGCTAATCGCCGCGCCCAAAACACTGGGCAAAGGCAGCAAAGGGCCGTACCGTGTGCGCGGCGCGGCACCGGGAACTTACGTTAAGGTCAGAGCCACCTAAGGCTTGGGTTAATCAAACACACACAAGGGGTAACACCATGGAAGATATTGTGATTGTGGCGGCCACCCGCAGCGCGGTGGGCAAATTTGGCGGCGGCTTGGCAAGCGTGCCAGCCACCGAGCTCGGGGCGCAGGTGGTGGCAGCTTTGTTGGCCCAAACGGGGGTGGCCCCCGACCGCGTGGGCGAGGTCATCATGGGGCAGGTGCTGGCCGCAGGCGCGGGACAAAACCCGGCACGCCAAACGCTGATCAAAGCCGGCATACCCAAAGAGGTACCAGGCCTAACCATCAACGCCGTTTGTGGCTCTGGGCTCAAGGCGGTCATGCTGGCGGCGCAAGCCGTGGCCACCGGCGACAGCGAGGTGGTGATTGCCGGTGGACAAGAAAACATGAGTGCCTCACCGCACGTGCTCATGGGCTCGCGTGATGGGCAGCGCATGGGTGAGTGGAAAATGCAAGACACCATGATTGTGGACGGTTTGTGGGACGTCTACCACCAATACCACATGGGCATCACCGCCGAAAACGTGGCCAAGGCGCACGGCATCACGCGCGACATGCAAGATGCGCTGGCATTGGCCAGCCAACAAAAGGCGGCCGCGGCGCAAGATGCCGGGCGCTTTGTCGATGAGATCACGCCCATCCATGTGCCCCAGCGCAAGGGCGACCCGCTGCGCTTTGACACCGACGAATACATCAACCGCAAAACCAACGCCGACGCCCTGGCCGGCCTAAGGCCAGCCTTTGACAAGGCCGGCAGCGTAACCGCGGGCAACGCCTCGGGCATCAACGACGGCGCGGCGGCGGTGATGGTGATGCAAGCCTCGCGGGCGCAACAGCTGGGCCTTAAGCCCTTGGCGCGGATTGCAGGCTACGCAACCGCCGGGCTCGACCCCGCCACCATGGGCATGGGGCCGGTACCGGCCACGCAAAAGGTGCTGCAACGAACCGGTTGGAAGGCCGCTGATGTGGATTTATTTGAACTCAACGAAGCGTTTGCGGCGCAGGCTTGCGCCGTGAATCAGGCACTCGACATCGACCCGCAAAGGGTCAACGTCAATGGCGGGGCGATTGCAATAGGTCATCCCATTGGGGCCAGTGGCTGTCGTGTGCTGGTTACGCTGCTGCACGAAATGCAACGGCGCGATGCCAAGCGCGGCGTAGCCGCGTTGTGCATTGGCGGCGGCATGGGGGTATCGTTGGCGGTGGAGCGATAGCACCGCCTTTTTATTCGCGTTTTTTTAAGGGGTTCATGTCATGGAACAAAAAGTAGCCTACGTCACCGGCGGGATGGGTGGCATTGGCACCGCCATTTGCCAGCGTTTGCATCAGGACGGTTTTAAAGTGATTGCTGGTTGTGGCCCCAGCCGCGACTACGACAAGTGGTTGAACGAGCAAAAGGCCTTGGGTTTTACGTTTTACGCCTCGGTGGGTAACGTGGCCGAATGGGCCAGTACCGAAGAGGCCTTTGAAGTCGCCAAAAAAAATCACGGCGCGATTGATGTCTTGGTAAACAACGCCGGCATTACCCGTGACCGCATGTTTATCAAGATGACCCGCGACGATTGGGACGCCGTTATCTCCACCAACCTCACCAGCATGTTTAACGTTACCAAGCAGGTGGTACCCGACATGGTTGAGCGGGGCTGGGGGCGCATCATCAACATCTCGTCGGTTAACGGCGAAAAAGGCCAAGCCGGTCAAACCAATTACTCGGCGGCCAAAGCCGGTATGCACGGCTTTACCATGGCGCTGGCACAAGAGCTGGCCAACAAAGGCGTAACCGTTAACACCGTAAGCCCAGGCTACATTGGCACCGACATGGTTAAGGCCATTCGCCCCGATGTACTAGAGAAAATTGTCGGCACGGTACCCGTGAAGCGCTTGGGCGAACCCTCAGAAATCGCCTCCATCGTGGCATGGCTGGCGGGCACCGAAAGCGGCTATTCCACGGGGGCCGACTTCTCGGTTAACGGTGGCCTGCACATGGGTTGAGTAACATAGCGCCCGTGACCGCCATCTCTTCTGCCACATCCGCACCGGTGCCCGAGGCCGAGGTGCCGTGGCGTCAAGACGCCTCCGTGATCGGGCTGGTGGGCTTGGCCCACGCCACCAGCCACTTCTCGCATTTGTTGCTGCCGCCTTTGTTTCCATTGTTGATGGCGGAGTTCGGCCTAAGCTTTGCCCAGGTTGGGGCGTTGGTCACGGCATTTTTTGTGGTGTCGGGTGTGGGCCAGGCGGCGTCGGGTTTTGTGGTGGATCGAATGGGCGCGCGCCCTATTTTGTTTGGTTCAATCTTTTTGTTTGCCTTGTCAGCGGCGGTGGCCGCGGGTGCCAACGGCTACGCCATGTTGATGCTAAGCGCGGTTTTGGCTGGCTTGGGCAACGCGCCGTTTCACCCAGTTGATTTCTCCATTCTCAACCAGCGTGTCTCGGGGCCGCGCTTGGGCTACGCCTTCAGTGCCCACGGTCTGGCGGGCAACCTGGGCTGGGCGCTGGCGCCCGTGAGCTTGGTGACATTGGCCACCGTGTTCCACTGGCGTGTGGCCATGCTGGCAGCGGTGGCGTTGTATGCGGTGGTGTTGCTGGTGTTGTGGCGCCATCGGGCGTTTTTGCACACCCACGCAGTCAGTGGCAAACGCGCGCCGGTGGGGGCAGCCCCTGCGTCTTCGTTGGCTTTTTTGCAGCTGCCCGTGGTGTGGTGGTGTTTTGCGTTTTTCTTTCTCTCCACCATGACCCTGGCGGTGGTACAAAGTTTTGCCCCATCCATTTTGCAAACCGTGCACGGCGTGGGCTTGCAGGCCGCCTCTGCCACCATCACCGCTTATATGCTGTGCGGCGCGGTGGGCATGTTGGTGGGTGGTGTGGTTGCGGCGCGGGCTGGGTACCGCAGCAACCGAGTGGTGGCCGTGGCCTTGGTGGCAGGTGCGTTGCTTTTGTTGGCTGCTGCCTCGGGCGTTGGCGGTGCGCTGGGTGCCATGGTGGCGCTGGCGGCCACCGGCTTTGCCGTGGGTGTTGGCGGCCCCAGTCGCGACCTTATGATCAAACAGGCCACGCCCAAAGGTGCCACCGGGCGGGTGTACGGCACCGTTTACTCAGGGTTGGACGTAGGGTTCGCCGTTTCGCCTGCGCTGTTTGGCCTGATGATGGATCAGGGCTGGTATCAAGCCACCCTGGCAGGGGCGGCTCTTACCTTATTGTTGGCGGTGGTGGCGGCGCTTGCCGTGGGCCAGCGCTCCGCCGCAGCCGGCTTACGATAAGTGTTGATTGACCAACTTGGTCATTTCAAACATGGTGACCTGATCTTTGCCAAAAATAGGCTTAAGCTTGGCGTCGGCGTTGATGTTGCGCTTGTTCGCCGGGTCTTGCAGGTTGTGTTGCTTGATGTAATCCCACATACGCTTGGTCACTTCGGTGCGCGGCAAAGGGGTGCTGCCAACGACTTCAGCCAACGCGGCGCTGGGGGTCATAGCCTTCATGAAAGCGGGATTAGGGGCTCGTTTGCCGGTACTGGCCATGGCGTTTCCTTTACGTTGGATATCAATGGGCTCGCATGCGGTGTACATCGCGCGAGGCTCCATGCTACATGAGAACTTGGGTCAAAACGCTGGCCGGACGGCACGAATTGGTGTTTTCACCAGTAATTTGCACTGAGACCCTTGTAAAGCATGTATCCCGCCAGCAAAAACAGCACCGTGGCAAACACGCGTTTGAGTTGTGCTACCGGCAGGGCGTGTGAGGCTCTTACCCCAAGCGGGGCAAAAAACACGCTGGCCAAGGCCACGGTGGCCATGGCGGGCAGGTAGATGTAGCCAACCGAACCAACGGGCAGGTTGCTGGCTTGTGAGCCGCTTAGCACGTAGCCCACCACGTTAAACAGCGCAATCGGTAGGCCCATGGCGGCGCTGGTGGCAACCGCCTGGTGCACGGCAATGTTGCACCACACCAAAAACGGCACGCTTACAAAGCCGCCGCCCGCCCCCACCATGCCCGAGAGAAAGCCGATCACCCCACCGGCCAGCCATTGGCCTGCTGGCCTGGGCATGCCGCGCGTTGCGCTGGGTTTGCTTTGGCGAAGCATTTGCATGGCCGAGAAGCCCACAAACACAGCGAAGATTAAGGCCAACCAATGCCCTTTGATCAGCGAAAACACACCGGCACTGGCCAGCAGCGCACCAAGCAACAAGCCCGGTGTGAGGTGCCTGACCACGGTCCACTGTATGGCGCCGCGTTTTTGTTGCGCTCGTATGCTGGAGAGCGAGGTAAACACAATGGTTGCCATTGAGGTGGCAATGGCAACCTTAACCGCGGTGTCGGGGGGTAGGCCGCGCTGGCTCATGATGAGCGTAAGAAAGGGCACCAAAATCATGCCGCCGCCAATGCCTAGCAAGCCGGCTAAAAAGCCGGTGGCAACCCCCAGCAGCAGCAGTTCAACAATAAGGGGGGTGGATAAGATCATGGTAGGTGGCCCGATAGGGAAGGGTTAGGTAGGCGTTCGCGGCGTGGGGCCGGGGCGCATTCCCGAACGCTGGGGTTCAGGTGGGCGAGGTCAGCACAGGCTTCGGGTTCGTCTGACGCGAGACGCTCACACCAGCCAAGCGATATTCCAAGCCCGCGCTCTATGAGCATTGGTTCGAGGAAATATTGACCCCGACGCCAGCCGCGAACTTAGGTATTGTATGGCTGCTTACAGCAGCTGACCGTCGTCGCCCAAGGCGCGGTCAAGTTTGGCCACGAGCTCGCGCAGGCGGGCCACGTCGCCGTCGGGTAAGGTGTCGGCTGCGGCGTCGGGCGCCGCCTGCGGCGCGGCCTGTGCTTGTTCAAGTTCAAACGCCAAGTTCAAGCCTGCCAGTACTGCAATGCGGTCTCGTGCTTTGATTTTTCCGGCATCGCGCACTTTGCACATGGCGCCGTCCACGCGCTGCGCGGCAGCGCGCACGGCCTGCTCGTCGCCGTCGCTGCTGGCCAGCACGTAGCCCTGGCCCATGATGTTGACTTCAATCCGCTGGGTCATGGCTGCTCACCGGGCACATTGCCTTCAGCCGGCACGCGGTCGATTAGGGTATCCAATCGTTGTCGGGCGGCGGTGAGCCGGGAGCGCAATACGTCGCGTTCGTTGGCCACGGTGTCGCGCTCTTGTTGTAGCAACGCGTAGGCCCGTTGCAACTCGGCGTGGCGCAGCAGCAGTCGCTCAACGCGCTCGCTTAGGGCTTGAAGGTCGGGAGACACGGCCATGCCCCCATTGTATGGGTGGCTGGTTGGTTTTAGCCAATCTTGGTAAGCAGCCCGCCGTCAACCGGCAGCAGCACGCCGGTGATGTAGCGGGCCTCGTCTGAGGCCAAAAAAACCGCCGCGTGCGCCACGTCCCAGGCGGTGCCCATTTGGCCATACAACGGCACCCGCGCATCGCGGGCGCGGCGCACGGTGTCGCGCTCCACCCCTTGCTCGCGGGCGCGGCGTTCGATGGCCATGGGGGTGTCCATGAGTCCCGGCAGTATGGCGTTGGCCCGAATGCCATAGGGCGCGTTTTCGGTGGCCAAATGGTGGGTAAAGGTGTTAACCGCCCCTTTGCTGGTTTTGTAGGCTACGGCGTCGGTGGCCACCTGCGACGAGGTGGACGATACGTTCAAAATCACGCCACGGCCTTGGGCGCGCATCAGGGGCAGCATGTGTTTGGTGGTTAAAAACATGCCGCGCAGGTTCAGGCTCATGAGCGTGTCCCACATCTCGGCCTCAAGCGCGGCGGTTTCGCGGTCACCCTCGGAGCGCCCCACGTTGTTGTACAAAATGTCGACCCGCCCCAAGTGCGTTTGGGCTTGCTCGGCTATTCGTGCGCAGTCTTGTTCTTGTGTGATGTCCGCTTGGCAGGCGTGGGCTTGGCCGCCGGCCTCGCGTACCAGGGCCAAGGTTGGCTCCAGCCATTCGTGGTTTTTGTCCACCAGCAGCAGCTGCGCGCCTTCTTGCGCAAAACGCACGGCCACGGCGCGGCCGTTGCCCATGGTTTGACCGGGGGTTTGACCCGCGCCCACAATAACTGCGGTTTTGTGTGCCAGTCGCATGTTTGTCTCCTTGGTGGTGTGCCCTTGGTTTGGGCTGGCTATGATAGGTTGGTGCCAACCGAGACTGTGTCATCTGCGCGCCGCGACTGGGGCCCCCAACGTATTGTTTGCCTTACAGAGGAAACCACGGAGTGGTTGTATTTGCTGGGGCAGGCGCACCGTATTGTGGGCATATCTGGCTACACCGTTAGGCCGCCGCAGGCGCGGCGCGAAAAGCCCAAAGTTAGCGCGTTTTTAACCGCCAAGATCGACAACATTTTGGCCCTTGAGCCCGACGCGGTGTTTGGCTTTTCTGATCTGCAGGCCGACATTGCCTCGCAATTGGTGCGCGCGGGGGTGCAAGTAACGGTTTTTAACCAGCGCAGCATTGAGCAAATTTATGCCATGTTGGCCCAAGTGGCGGCCATGGTGGGTTGCGCCGAAGCGGGTTTGGCGTGGATCAACGAACGGCAGCAGGCGCTGGAGGCCATGCGCCGCGCCAGCCTTGGGCTGCCGCGCCCAAGGGTGTTTTTTGAAGAGTGGGATGAGCCACTGATTAGCGCGATTTTGTGGGTGTCGCAATTGCTAGAGATTGCGGGGGCCGACGATTGCTTTGCTGAGTTGGCCCAACGTTCGTTGGGTAAAGACCGCATCGTGGCCGATGCGCAAGAGGTGGTGCGGCGCGCCCCACACATGATTGTGGGTTCGTGGTGCGGCAAAAAGTTTCGTGCTGAGCGGGTGGCGGCGCGCCCGGGGTGGGGCGCCGTGCCTGCGGTGCGCGATGGCGAGCTGCACGAAATCAAGTCGTCGGTGATTTTGCAGCCTGGCCCAGCGGCATTAACCGAGGGCGTGGCCCAAATGCGGCGCCTGATTGAACGCTGGCAGCAACGCCACGGTTAACCCCGTGGGTGTGGCGTCAGTCGGGCTGGCGCAGGGTAAGGTCTATGCCCTCGTGCTTGGCCACGCGTTCCAACGCGTCTTCAAATAGCGTGCGGGCCACGCCCGCCACGTGTTTAAGGTGGGCGTGTACCGCCGCGTCTTGCGGTGATTGGCTTAGGCATTGCCCGCTGTATTCTTCAAAGCTGCACAGCTGACCGATCAGCTCCACCACGTGCCGTGGGCATTCACACGCCACCGTTTGCGCGTGGTTGCCAACCTGTTGCAGCAGTTCGTCGGAGTAGCGGCGTGGCGCCACCGTTTGGCCGTCGGTGGCAGCCAAGGGCAGGGCCGTGGTGGGCGCGGCGTAAGGCGCCTCCATGGCGGCGGCCAGTTCAATGTCGGTCACGGGTTCGCGCTTGAGCACCACACCCTCAGCTTGCAGCATTTGCACCTGAGCCGCCGAACCGTAGTTGTACAACACCACGCAACGGTCAAAACCGCCGCTGTGGCGTGTTTGGCGCAGCTCATCGGCCAGCAAATCGGTGAGCGTGCTGGCCTTGACCAGCAACACCGCCCCGGCACCGTGCGCGCCGCCTGCGGTGCGCGCCTCGGTGAGCGAGCCAAACACCTGGGTGTCGAGCGGCCCTTTGCGCTGAAAGGCTAGGGTGAATTTTTTGGATTCCAAGCGCGTGGCCAACCCAACCCCCACCACCACCACCCGGGTCGGTTGTGCGGTGGTGCCGCTTGCGTTTTGGTAGTAAGCCGGGGCCACCCCAAGTTTTTGTTGCAACGAGCGCAATTGGCCCACGTTTAGGTTGGCGATGGTGCCAATCGAGTGGCCATTGGCCGTTAAGAGTTTGAGTAGGTTGGCTTTGATCACGTCCTCGTCGCCGTACAGCCTATGCTTGCCGCCGGTTTTGGCTGGGCTGAACGCCCCGTAGCGGATCTCCCACACCCTCAGGGTAGGCACCGGAACGCCCGAAAGGCGCGACACCGTGCCGATTCGGTAGCGTAGGCCATCATCGACCTGGGTTGTAAGCGACTGTGGCGGCAATGGGGGCGTGGAGGATGTGCTCATGCGTAGGAATTGTATAGTAAAAAAATGTTTTACCGAACTAGGGTATTCAATGAGTAGCTTAAATTCATGTTAAGCTGCGTAATCCTGTTCAAAATATAAAGGAGTGATCAATGGCACTAGAAACGCCGAAGCGACTCAAGGCCGCCGTGGACGCTGTGGCCGTGATTGCGGGCCAGCAGCAGATGCAGCCTGTGACCACCCAACTCCTGTGCGAGACCACCGGGCTTTCGGTTTCCTACTTAGAAAAAATCATGCGAGACCTGAAACAAGGCGGTATCGTGCGTTCGTACCGGGGGCCGGGCGGTGGCTATCGTTTGGGGCGCGGCATGGACGAATTAACGGTGCTTGATGTTTACCAAGCCATTCACGGCGACGACCAACCCGTGGCCGATGACCAGCCGGTGGATGCACGCACACCGTTGATTTTTGAGGTGGAGCAGGCCCGAGAGGCGCACCGGTTTTTGGCCAGCTATACCTTGGCCGACGTGGCCCAGCCTTTGGCCGATGAGCGTGTGGCCACCAAGGGCAACCGGTTTAAGCTTAAGCCGTTGCCCGCGCCGGTGTTGCCTAGGGCGGCGCGGTCGGTGTTTGACTGGTCGGCCAGCATGGCGGTGTAAGGTTTAAACCGGCATACACTGCAAGGCGCGGTTTCTCCGCGCCTTTTTTTATTCCACCCTAGGCCTTGTTCTTTATGCTGCCAAGTCATCCTTCCGCCCGAGGCATTGGGATGGCCTTGATCGGCGTTGCCATTCTGACGCCCGACACCTTGTTGATGCGCTGGTCGGGGTTAGACGGCTGGACCATGATGGCCTGGCGCGGCGTGTTGGAGGCCACGGTTTTGCTGGGCATCACCGCGCTGTGGGCGCCCGCTGCATTGCGCGCGCCGCTGACCCGGGCCGGCTGGCCGGTGGCCTTGGCGTTGGGGTCGAGTTCGATTTGTTTTGCGCTGGCGGTGCACGCCACGGCGGTGGGTTTGGTGTTGCTGTCGTTGGCCACCACACCGCTGGCGGCGGCGTTGGTATCGCGCTGGCTGCTGGGCGAGCGCACCCGGCCCGTAACGTGGCTTTGGATGGCGCTGGCGATATTGGGTTTGGCGGTGGCTTTAAGCGACAACGTGAACTGGCAAGCGGGCGCGGGGCAACCATGGCTGGGCGTGGCATTGGCCTTGGGTGCTGCAATAAGCTTGGCCACCGGCCTGGTTTGGGCAAGGCAAACACCCACCTTGCCGATGTTGCCGATCACCGGCACCGGTGCGTTGTTGGCTGGGCTAACCGGTTTGATTTTTAGCGACAACTTGTTGCCACCCACACTGGTTTGGGCGCCCACGCTGGCCATGGGGTTGGTGGTGTTGCCGCTGTCGTTTGCGCTGATTACCTTCCGCGATGTGCA
>RFXW01000091.1 GCA_009921245.1 Candidatus Fonsibacter lacus
CCCTGACCACGCGCGGCACGCGCTCGCCTTTTGAGGTGACGTTTGCGGCCAACGATGTGCTGGTGTTTGGTGCCGAAACCCGCGGCCTGCCCGAGGCGGTGCGGCAAGACTTTGCGCCCGCCAGCTGTTTGCGTCTGCCCATGAGAGAGGGGCAACGCAGTTTGAACTTATCCAACGCCGTGGCCGTGACCGCTTACGAGGCTTGGCGACAACTGGGCTTTGCCCAAGCCGCATCATGAACGCCATTGGGCATCGTTTGGCGCCGCGGTTGCGTGGCTGGGCCGACCAACTGGCCGCGGCCAAGCCACGGGCGGTGCTGCAATTGTTGCTGGCTTTGGCCATCACCAACGCGGCGGTGTTTGCGTTGATGGGTGTCAGCACCATCGCCACGGTAAGCAACGGCTTGACCACGCTGGTGCTGTTGGCACTTTGGCTGGCGTTGCTCGCGGGCAAGTTGCAACGCATCGAGTTGGGGGTGCTGGCGCTGACCTGGGTGGGCTACCTGGATATTTCGGCGGTGGTGATGGCGCACGACGGGCTGTGGTCAGAAGCCATGATGTGGTACGTGGTGCTGCCACTGCCTGCCATGCTGGTGCTGGGCATGCGGGCCGCCATGCCTTTTGTGGCGCTGATTGGACTCACCGTGGCCGGCTTGATCGCGGCACATGCCATGGGCTGGTTTGGGCCGTACCGCACGCACGTGCATCCGCTGAGCTGGTCGGTGGTGGTATTTGTGGGCCTCACGGTAAGTGTGTGGACCCTGCCACTGGTGTTTCACCGCGCGCGGTTGCAACTGCAGCACGACATCGACCAGCGTCAGCACGCGCTTGAGACCTTGCAGCAGCGGCTGGACATGGAACAGGCACAAAAAGATCAGCTGATTGCCAACGTAAGCCACGAACTGCGCACACCCATGAACGCCATCATTGGGCTGCTGCAAACCATTGAGCCAACCCAACTGCCCAACGACCACACCCGCCAGAGCATGCAACACATTGAGCATGCGGCGGTGCACCTGTTGGTGATCATCAACGACTTGCTGGACTTGGCGCAATTGCAGGCCGGTCGACTGGAGCTGAGGCCTCGGGTGTTTGAGTTGCAGCCGCGCATTCAGCAAGTGATTGGCCCATTCAAGCAACAGCTGCAAGCCAAAGGCGTGGCTTTTGATTTGCATTGGGCGGCCGAGCTGCCTGAATGGGTGGAGGGCGACCCTGTGCGCTTGTCACAGGTGCTGGTGAACCTGCTGGGCAATGCCACCAAATTCACTCAACACGGGCATGTGCGGCTTGACGTGCGGCCCGCCCCTGACGATGTGCACAGCATCCAATGGCAAGTGCAAGACACCGGCATGGGTATCGACGCGGCGCAACTGGGCCGCGTGTTCGAGCGCTTTGGTGCCCTGGGCGCTGGGCCGGCGCATGGTTTGGGGGGAACAGGAATTGGGCTGTCGCTGACCAAACAATTGGTTGGTTTGATGCGGGGCCGCATATGGGCGCAAAGCGTGCCCACCCAAGGCTCAACATTTACCTTTGTGGTGCCCTTACCCCAACAGCCCGCACCTCAAACCGCGAGCCAAGCCGACAGCGTGGTGCCGGCGCACCGCACGCTGCAAGCGCGGGTTTTGCTGGTTGAAGACAACGCCATCAACCGCCTGGTGGCCAAGCAACTGTTGCAGCGTGAGTGCCCGAGCCTGGTGATTGACGAGGCGGCCGACGGCCCGCAGGCCTTAACCATGGCCGCCGAACATCGCTACGACTTGGTGCTGATGGATGTGGTCATGCCGCACATGAGCGGGATTGAAGTGACCGAGCGCCTGCACAGCATACTTGGGGCGCACACGCCGCCTGTGCTTGGCTTAACCGCCGACCCCAACCCGGATTTGCATCAACGGTGTCGCACCGCGGGCATGCGTGAGGTGTACCTCAAGCCATACATTGCCGCCGAGCTGGCACGGCGTATGGCGCAGGTTATGAAACCGTTGAACTAAGGATACAAGCGCACCAACGCCTGCGCCACACACACCGGCTTGTCGCCACCTTCGCGCTCGAAAACAACGTGCCAGGCAATTTGGTAACTGCCAGCCTCCAACGGTGTGGCTGAGCCCAAAGTAAAACGGGCCCGCAGACGCGACCCGCATGGCAGGGGCGACGGAAAGCGCACGCGCTCGGTGCCGTAATTGATGGACATGCCACAGCGTTCAATACGAATGCTGGATTCAAGAAAATACGGCATCAACGACAGCGTAAAAAAACCATGCGCGATGGTGCCGCCAAACGGCGTTTGCGCGGCCAATTCGGGCTGCACGTGAATCCACTGCCAGTCTTTGGTGGCATCGGCAAAGCGCTGAATATCCGCTTGCTCAATGGTTAGCCAATCGCTGACAGCAACTTCTTGGCCCTCACAGGCCACCAAGGCGGCAAGGTCTGCAAACGTCTTCATAGGGTACCCCGTTGCCCAAAAAAGATTTAAGCCCGCTCGATCACCACCGCAATGCCTTGCCCCACACCAATGCACATGGTGCACAAAGCGTAGCGCCCCTGCCGTTGCTGCAGCTCGTAGGCGGCGGTGGTAATTAAACGTGCGCCGCTGGCACCCAGCGGGTGTCCCAGGGCAATGGCGCCGCCATTGGGATTGACGCGGGCGTCGTCGTCGGCCACGCCGAGCTGGCGCAGCACCGCCAAGCCCTGCGCCGCAAAGGCTTCGTTGAGCTCGATCACGTCCATGTCGGCCAGCGTGAGGCCCGTCAGTGCCAGCACTTTTTGCGTGGCCGGCGCCGGGCCAATACCCATGATGCGCGGCTCCACGCCCGCCACGGCCATGCCGACAACGCGCGCCATGGGCTGCAAGCCATGCTGTTTCACGCCTTGGTCCGACGCCATGAGCAACGCGCAGGCGCCGTCATTGACGCCGCTGGCGTTGCCTGCGGTGACGCTGCCGTTGGGCTTTACCACGCCTCGCAGCTTGGCCAGTTGCTCGGGTGTAACGGCGCGTGGATGCTCGTCTTGGGTTACCTGAATCGCTTCACCCTTTTTTTGCGGTACCTCAACGGCCACAATTTCTTGCGCCAAGCGACCGTTACGCTGAGCCGCCAGCGCCTTGGTTTGGCTCGCCAGCGCCATGGCGTCTTGGTCGGCGCGCGACACCCCAAACTGCTCGGCCACGTTTTCTGCCGTTTCGGGCATGGAATCAATGCCGTACTGGTTCTTCATGAGCGGGTTAACAAAGCGCCAGCCAATGGTGGTGTCGTACACGGCGTTGCCACGGGCAAAGGCCGACTCGGCTTTGGGCATCACAAAGGGGGCGCGGCTCATGCTCTCAACCCCACCCGCGATGGCCAGGTGCGCCTCGCCGGTGCGCAACGCACGCGCCGCGCTGCCCACGGCGTCCATGCCCGAGCCGCATAGGCGGTTGACCGTTACCCCTGGCACGGCCACCGGCAACCCAGCCAACAGGCTGGACATACGGGCCACGTTGCGGTTGTCTTCGCCTGCTTGGTTGACACAGCCGTACCACACGTCGTCAATGGCAGCGGCGTCGAGTTCGGGGTGGCGTTGCAACAACGCGCGCATGGGGATCGCACCCAAATCGTCTGCCCGAACGGCTGATAAAGCCCCTGCGTAGCGTCCAAAAGGCGTACGCAGCGCATCGCAAATCCATGCTTGACTCATGCTTTCCTCCCACCCGGCAGTCTGCCTTGTTAATATGTTTGCAGTGTAACAACCCGCCACGCCACGCGGCTCCAATCAGCGCACCATGTTCAACCCCAGTCAAGCCGATGTGCGGCGCTTTTTTTGTGAGGCGTTGCGGCGCGCACAACATGGGCTGCCGCTTGAGGGCGCACAAGCGCTGGCGGGGCCATGGGTTTTGGCCCACACGCAGTACCACGCGTGGCTGGTCAGTGAGCAGGTGGCCATCGATAGCATCGGACATGCCGCAGCCGATGCGGCGTTTTTGCACTTATCCATGCATTTGGCGATCACCGAGCAATGCAGCATCGACCAGCCGGCCGGCGTGCGTCAAGCGGTGGCTGCATTGGCGCAACAACGGGGCGACGAGCACGCCGCGCAACACGCGGCCATGGAGTGCCTAAACGATTTGCTGCGTGACAGCGCACAAAAAGGCGCGGCGCCCGATGGCGCCGCTTATGTCAACAACCTGAAACGTTTGGCGGCCTGAGCCGCGTGGCGTTAACGCCAGCGCGACTGGGGCACCGTGTCCAGGCTACCCGGCAAACCAGCCAAGTGGTCGGCCATGGCTTTGAGTTCGTTGAGGTTGAATTGTTTGACGATGCCGGCCATGATCGCGTTGTTGCGCCCCACCACGGCGTTGCCCTGGACCTGATACGACTTGAGCGCCACGTACAGGTAGTCCGCGTGCTGCCCAGCGACCTTGGGGTAAGCCGGGGTCAAGGGTTTGTTGTAGTTCGCACCGTGACAAGCCACACAACCACCGCGCGCAAACAGCGCCTGAACTTTGGCGGACGCCTCGGGTGCTTGTTCAGGCACGCTCACTTCGGGTGCAAGCTGCGCGTAAAACGCCGCCAAATCGGCCATGTCTTGCTCGTTTAGCGAGCCAGCGATACCACGCATGGTGGGGTGCTTGCGCTCGCCCTTTTGGTACGCCAGCAACGCCGCTTGCAAATAACCGGCGGTTTGCCCCGCAATTTTGGGTACTTTGTGGATCTCGGGGAATGAATTTTGATAGCCTGCGATACCATGGCACCCAATGCACATGGCCGCCTTGCTTTGCCCGGCTTGCACATTGCCGGTGGGAGCTTGCGCCCATGCCGTTGCGGCCAACCACCCGGCACACGTCATCAGGGCGACCCAACGCGAAACAAACTTACCCATTTGTAGCCTTTCGTTTCCATGCAAACATCAATGACCGATTATATCTATCCCGACACCCCATCCACGACACCCACAGGACTTCCCCATGCGTTTTGAAGGTTCATCGGCCTACATTGCCACCCAAGACCTGATGCTGGCGGTCAACGCCGCCATCACCCTGCAGCGCCCCTTGCTGGTCAAGGGTGAGCCCGGCACCGGCAAAACCATGCTGGCTGAGCAGGTTGCGCAAAGCCTGGGCATGCCGCTGCTGCAGTGGCACATCAAATCCACCACCAAAGCTCAGCAAGGGCTTTACGAGTACGACGCGGTGAGCCGGCTGCGCGACTCACAGTTGGGCGACGAACGGGTACACGACATTGCCAACTACATCGTCAAAGGTGTGTTGTGGGAGGCCTTTACCGCCGACCAAACCACGGTGCTGCTGATCGATGAAATTGACAAAGCCGATATTGAATTTCCCAATGATTTGCTGCGCGAAATCGACCGCATGGAGTTTTACTGCTACGAAACGCGGCAGCTGATTCGGGCCAAGCACAAGCCCGTGGTCATCATTACCTCCAACAATGAAAAGGAGCTGCCCGATGCGTTTTTGCGCCGCTGTTTCTTTCATTACATTCAGTTTCCCGACGCGCGCACGCTGCAGCAAATCGTCGACGTTCACTACCCCAACCTCAAAGACCAGCTGCTTAAAGCCGCACTCAAAACCTTTTATGACATTCGGCAGTTGCCTGGCCTTAAGAAAAAACCCAGCACCTCAGAAATGCTGGACTGGCTCAAGCTGCTGATGGCAGAAGACATCACCGCCGAGGCCTTGCACACCGAGGACCAACAAGTGGCGATTCCACCTTTGGTTGGGGCGTTACTAAAGAATGAGCAAGACCTCACCCTGTTCGAAAAACTGGTAGCCATGCAAAACCGCAACCGCTAGCATTGCCCACGACCATGCTGATCGATTACTTCTACACCCTCCGTGCGGCCCAGGTGCCGGTGTCGGTTAAGGAGTACCTGATGCTGCTGCAGGCGTTGGCACAGGGCGTGATTGGGCCTGAGCGCGGTGAGTCCTCTGGCATGGAGGATTTTTATCATCTCAGTCGCGCCACGTTGGTGAAGGACGAACGTCACTTCGACAAGTTCGATCGCGCCTTTGCCGCTTACTTTAAGGGCGTCACGCAGGTGGCCGACTTCACTCGCGACATTCCCGCGCAATGGTTGCGCCAAGCCATGGAGCGGCTGCTGTCAGACGAACAAAAAAACAATGCCCCGAAAGTGGATTGGGACGACTTGTTGCGCACGCTGCAAGAGCGGCTGCAAGAACAAAAGGGGCGGCATGAGGGAGGCAGTAAGTGGATTGGTACCGGCGGCACCTCGCCCTTTGGTCACGGTGGATACAACCCGCAGGGGGTACGCATCGGTGGCCAAGGCGGCAAACGAGGCGCGGTGAAGGTGTGGGAGCAGCGCAGCTACCGCGATTACGACGACCAACAAGAACTGGGCACGCGTAACATCAAAGTCGCGCTGCGGCGTTTAAGGGTGTTTGCCCGTGAGGGCAGCGCCGACGAGCTTGACTTGGACGGCACAATCCGCGGCACCGCCGCCAACGCGGGCTTACTCGATATTCAATTGCGACCCGAGCGCCGCAACCGCGTCAAGGTGTTGCTGCTGATGGACGTGGGCGGCACCATGGACGAACACGTGCAACGGGTAGAGGAGTTGTTCTCGGCGGTTCGGTCGGAATTTAAGCATCTCGAGTTTTTTTACTTCCACAATTGTGTTTATGACCACTTATGGAAAAACAACCGCCGCCGCTTTGCAGAAAAATTTTCTACTTGGGATGTGATCCGCAAGTACAACAAGGATCACAAACTGATTTTTGTGGGCGACGCCACCATGAGCCCTTACGAAATTTTGCAGCCCGGCGGCAGCGTGGAATACAACAACGAAGAGCCCGGGGCTGCTTGGATCAAGCGCCTCACCCAAGCGTTCCCCAAATTTGTGTGGATCAACCCCGAGCCCCAAGGCGTGTGGGCCTACCGCCAAAGCATTGACGTGATGCGCCAGCTGGTCGAAGAGCGCATGGTGCCGTTGACTTTGGCTGGCCTGGGGCAAGCCATTCAATGGCTGAATAAAAAGTAGCTTTTCTTATTATCATTAACCCATTTGATTGGGTTAAATGAATGGTTTTAGCCGCGCATGAGCTGCAAAATCCCAGCCGCTACCTAAGCCTTTTGCTGGATCGAGCGCACGAGTTGGGTGCCTCTGATATTCACCTTGAATCCACGCCTGAGGCCATGAGCGTGCGGCTGCGGGTGGACGGACGGTTGCAAGTACACGCCGCACCGGCGCCGGCCATTCGCGACGCGGTGCTGTCGCGCATCAAGATTTTGGCCAACCTCGATATCGCCGAGCGGCGCGGCGTTTGCCGCAAGATGGTGAACTGACCGGCCACAGCGTAGGTAAGCCACACGGCTCGTACCGCATCAGCACGCTGCCAACCATTCATGGTGAAACCGTGGTGATGCGGGTGTTGGATACGCAAGCCCAACCCCTGGAGCTCAACGGCTTGGGCATGCAGCCCGCGCAGGTGCAGTGTTTACTCCAAAGCCTGGCCGAAGGCCATGGACTGGTGGTGTTTACCGGCCCCACGGGCAGTGGCAAAACGGTGTCGCTGTACACCTGCTTGCAGCAACTCAACCGCCCCCACCTCAGCTTGGCCACCATTGAAGACCCAACCGAAATTCGCTTGCCGGGTGTCACACAAGTCAATATCCATGAACGCATTGGCTTGGGCTTTGCACAAGCGCTGCGCGCCGTGCTGCGCCAAGACCCTGACGTGCTGATGGTGGGCGAAATACGCGACAACGACAC
>RFXW01000092.1 GCA_009921245.1 Candidatus Fonsibacter lacus
CGCAAACACTGTATCGGCCCCTTGACCATGATGTTAGGAAAATAAACCGTGTTGTGTCTGACTTCGCCCAAGATTTGTTTGGCACGCTGCTCACCGTAAGCGGCCTCCATGGCCTCCCAGTACCCCGGTATCGGCGAATACGCTGCATGAATGGAGTCGGCGGTGCCGGTGTGGCCATGGCCGTTGCGCCAGGTGCGAATGCCCATACCTTCAAAAAATTCATAAGGGCTCACGAACGGCGCGAACAGCTCAACCGCCGCCGGCTTGGGCGTGCCCTCGGGGGCTGCCTTCCATACCTTAACCGCGGTGCCAGCCGATGATTCGTGCGCCACCATGGGATGGCAGGTATCGGTTTGGTTCTCAACCAGCATCTTCCAGTTGCAGGCGTGCATGTACCGAAAAACGCCGCCCGCTACCACCAGCTTGCCCTCGGGCGAGCGGTCCACCATGTTGTCTAGGGTGGAGAGGGAATCGCCAAAAAAATCGGTAAATGACTCACCCTGCTCGCTTAACCGACAAAACACAAAGTCGCGGTACACATGCACCGCCCCTACACTTTTCATGCCTTGGCTGGCTTCGCAGTGGGCCAATGCAGCCTCGTCATAGCCCTGTTTGAGCGGAATCGCCAGCAGACGGCCATCGGTGCGGTAAGTCCAAGCGTGGTACGGGCACCTAAAGTACTTGCCGGTGTTGCCCTGGCCCTCACTCACCACCTGCACGCCCTTATGCGCACACCGGTTGTAAATCACCCGAATATCGTCGGTGGCGTGCCGCACCATCACCACCGATTGGTCGCCCACGGTGGTGGCAAAGTAGTCGCCCACCTCGGGCACCTGGCTGGCGTGCCCCACATAGACCCACGTGCGGCTGAAAAGCCGCTGCATTTCTAACTCAAAAATTTCTGGGCTGGTAAATACGTCACGGTGCACCTCGTGCGACCGAATCAGTGATTGCAACGCCTGATTTGATGTGGCGTATGCGTTCATCGTGCCACCCCCTTAAACGATTGGATATTAAAGGCCCAGGTAACGTTGGCGTGCATCGGAATCTTGTTTGAGTTCTGCGCTGGTGCCAGACCACACCACCTCACCGCGCTGGATCACCACGTGGCGGTCGGCAAGCTTGAGCAAGTCGTGCAGGTTTTTGTCGACCACCAAAATGGATAGACCCGTGCCACGCAACTGGGCCAACACTTCCCAGATTCGGCGCCGCACCAGCGGCGCAAGGCCCTCGGTGGCTTCATCGAGGATGAGCAATTCGGGGTTGGTCATTAAGGCGCGCCCAATCGCCAACATTTGCTGCTCACCACCCGAGAGCAAATTGCCCATGGAACTCAAGCGCGGCGCCAACTCGGGAAAGAAATCCAACACCGAGTCCAGCGTCCAAGGCGAGGCATGACCCAAATGATTGGAGGCGGTGGCCACCAAGTTTTCGCGTGCGCTTAGGTTGGGAAAAATCTGTCGGCCCTCGGGCACCAAACCCAACCCCAAATTGGCTACCTGATAAGACGGGCGGCCAGTGATGTCTTGCCCACGCCAACTGATGCGCCCGCCGCTGGGCTTGACCATGCCCATGGTGGCGTGAATGGTGGTGGTTTTGCCCATGCCGTTGCGGCCAAGCAAGGTAACCACCTCGCCCTCGCCCACTTGGAAGTCCACGCCAAACAGCGCCTGCGATGCGCCGTAGTGTGCCGTAAGCCCAACGACCTCAAGCATGCGAGGCCCCGGCTGATTCATTGTTTACCTCGTCTTCGCCGAGGTAGGCGGCCAACACCTGGGTATTGGTTCGAATGGCTTCAGGCGTGTCGGTGGCAATGATGTGCCCGGCCACCAGCACCGAAATTCGATCGGCCAGCGCGAACACCGCGTCCATGTCGTGCTCAATCAGCACCATGGTGCGTTGCCCTTTCAGGCTTTGCAACAAATCGACCATCTTGACACTTTCTTCAGCACCCAGCCCCGCCATGGGCTCATCCAACAGCAAAAGCGGCGCCTTAGACGCCAATACGATCGCCATTTCCACTCGCCGGTGCTCACCATGGGAGAGGGCCGCCACCGGGTCGTTGGCCTTGTGCGCCAGCCCCACCAAGTTCAGTGTGTCCATGGCTTGTTGCTGTATGGCCTGCTCACTGCGTGCCGGCCGCACAAACCGGAATGAACTGCCCTGCGTGGCCTGAACCGCCAGCGCAACGTTATCCCGCACACTCAAATCCATGATGAGCGATGTGATTTGAAACGAGCGCGCCATGCCAAGCTTGGCGCGTCGATGCGCCGGCATGCGGGTGATGTCGCGCCCGCCCAATCGAACCACACCACGGTCTGGAAATTGTGCCCCGCACAGCTGCGCAATGAGCGTGGTTTTGCCCGCGCCATTGGGCCCAATCACTGCGTGCAACTCGCCTGGCTGCACGCTTAAATGCAAGTCGTCGGTGGCGTGTACCCCGCCAAACGATTTGTGCAGGCCCACCGCTTCTAGGATCGGCTCACTCATGGCTTGCCTCCCCCAGGGCCTGACTGGTTAAGTCGCAGCCATTGCGCCAAGCCGCCCTTGCTGTAAAGCACAACCAACATGAGCATCAGTCCAAAGGGCAGCTGCCAATACACCGTGAAGTGCGACAGCAGCTCTTCAACCAAAATAAACGCCGCCGCGCCCAGCACCGGCCCAACCAACACCGCCACACCGCCCAAAATCACCATAAACATCAACTCACCTGAGCGTGTCCAATCCATCATCTCGGGCGAAATATACGCCGTGAAATTGGCCAACAAAAAGCCAGCGTAGCCCGCAACCATGGCGGCCAATACATACGCCACCAATTGATAGTGAAAAATGTTAAAGCCCAGCATGGTGACCCGCTGGGGGTTGCCACGCGCGCCTTGCAGTACCTGCCCAAACCGCGAATTCACCACCATGCGCAACAAGGCCAGCACCACCAACAACGACACAAAACAAAGCGCGTAAAGCTGCACCGGATCGTCCAGCGCCAAACCGGGCAACTCGGATCGGCTCATGATGGTTAAGCCATCGTCACCGCCGTAGGTGCTGATCGAAATCAAGGCGTAGTACAACATTTGCGAAAAGGCCATGGTGATCATGATGAAGTACACGCCCTTGGTGCGCAAACTCACGGCCCCCGTGATCAGCGCAAACACCGCGCACACCAACAAACCCAAGCCCAAATGCACCCAGCCGTTGGACGTGGCCAACCCCAGCACATCCAAGCCGCCAAATATGGAGTGATAAACCGGAATGCCCACGGCGTATGCACCCAGCCCAAGATAGGCGGCGTGTCCAAAAGACACCATGCCGCCATAGCCCAAAATAAAGTTAAGGCTGGCCGCAGCAATGGCCAGTATCACCAAACGGGAGGCAATGTCTAACCAAAACGGCTGCCCGGCGTAATAAAGCCCCAGCGGCACCACCGCCAGCGCCGCCAAAACCAGGGTTGTGATCCAGTTGGAGCGTGTCATACGGTGGTTACCTAACCTTTGGTGGGAACAGGCCTTGTGGCTTCACCGCCAGCACCAGCGCCATGATGATGTAGATCAACATGGCGGAAATCGCGGGTGCGGAGTTCTCGGCTGCATTGGCCGAAAAAACCCAGCCCAAGGCCACGTCAAGAAACGAGCGTCCCAAGGTGTCAATCATGCCAATTAACAGCGCCGCCACAAATGAGCCCTTGATGGAGCCAATGCCGCCCACAATGATCACCACAAACGCGGTAATGATGATGGCGTTGCCCATACCCAGCGAGGCCTCGGTGATCGGCGTAATCAACATACCGGCCAAGCCGGCCAGCACCGCGCCCAACGAAAACACCACCGTGAACAACAGCTCGATGTTGATGCCCAAGGCCGCCACCATTTGGCGATTGGATGCCCCAGCGCGTATCAGCATGCCAAGTTTGGTGCGGGTCACCAACCAGAAAAGGCCCAAAGCCGCCAACAAGCCCGCAGCAATGATGATTACGCGGTACTTGGGCAGCACCAAGTCGTCACCCAACACCAACTGGCCTTTAAGGTAATCCGGCAGCGCCACTGGGATGCCCTCGGGGCCCCACAACAAATGCGCTGAGGTGTTGAGCACCAAGATAAGGCCAAATGTGGCGAGCACGTGGTCCAGATGGTTACGCGCATAAAGACGACGTGCCACGAATCGCTCAATGGCCCACCCCACCAACGCGGTTAATGGCAGGGCCAGCAACACCGCCACCACAAACCCACCCACCAAATAGCTTAGCCACGCGCAGATCATGGCGCCCACCATGTACAGCGAGGCGTGCGCCAGATTCACAAAATCAAGGATGCCGAAAACCAGCGTCAGGCCCGATGCCACCATAAACAACAACAGCCCCAACTGAAGGCCATTGATGACCTGCATCAACAACAACGAACCGTCCACTACGCGCCTTTATAAATTAAACAATGCAAAGGGCCGGCAAAACACCGGCCCCCGCCCATGTAGCCCTTAGGCTACCCAATTACATTTTGCATTCGGCTGCGTAGGCATCCACGTGGTTGGTGTAAACCGTCTCCACCACCTTGGTGGTCCAGTTGCCCTCGCTGTCTTTTACCACCTCGCGCAGGTAAAAGTTTTGAATGGGGAAGTGGTTGTTACCGTAGGTGTATTTGCCACGAACCGATTCGTAGTTGGCTGCCTTAAGCGCGGCACGTACCTTATCGGGGTTGGACACATCACCACCCACGGCTTTCACCGCCGAAGCAATCAACATGATGGCGTCGTACGCTTGCGCCCCGTAGTACGAGGGGTAGCCGCCGAACTTCTTTTTGTAGTCGGCCACATAGCGCTTGTTGGCCGCGTTATCCAGCGTAGGGTCCCACAGCTGGGTGGTGCGCGAGCCAACCGCTGCCTGGAAGTTGGCCTTTTGCAGGCGCGGCAACGACAGCGAATCGACCGTGAACACCGAATACAGGGGCACGGTCTTGCTTAGGCCCGACTGTTCGTATTGTTTGATAAAAGCCGGCCCTGCCGCACCTGGGTAAAACACAAAAATGGCTTCGGCGTTGCTGGCACGAACCTTGGCCAACTCAGCCGAGAAGTCGAGTTGCGCATCGGCTCCCCACTTGGTGAGATCTTTGCCCACCACCTTGCCTTTAAAGGTGCGCTCAAAGCCTGCCACCATGTCTTTGCCTGCGGCGTAATTGGGGGCCATGACATACGCTGACTTCACCCCTTTTTTGTTCAGCACCTCACCCAAGGCCATGGGCGTTTGATCGTTTTGCCCAGCCGTGGAGAAAAAGTTTTTGTTGCACAGCTTGCCTGCCATGGGGCTTGGGCCGGCGTTGGAGGTGATTAAAAATTTGCCTGCATCGAGCACCGATTTTTGCGAGGCAAGCAGCACGTGCGACCAAATGTAGCCGGCCACAAAGTCGACGTTGTCTTGCTTAAGCAAGCGATCGGTGGCTTGTTTGCCGACATCGGGCTTGAAACCGTCGTCCGCAAAAATCACCTGAAGGGGCGTGGAGCCAGCCTTGCCACCCAGATGCTCCATGGCCAGATTAACCGAGTTCTCCATGTCTTTGCCAATGATGGCAGCCGGCGTGGTGAGCGTGGTTACAAAACCAATTTTGACCGTGGCCGATGCCACCGAGGCCGTGGCAAGGGCGGCCGCGACCAGTGCAATTTGCGAAACTTTCATGTGTACTCCATACAGTGAGAGCCAAAAACCTGCCCATACTATAACCACTGGCTCCCACGCGCTACTGGGGTCATCCAGGGTTATGCCTGGGGTTTACCCTAGCGCCGCGGTTACCTCAATCTCCAGTTTGGCGCGGTCTTCCACCAGGTCTGACACCTCCACCAACGTCATGGCGGCAAACTCACGCCCCATGACCTCACGGTAAACCGCGCCCAATGCTTGGCTGTTGGCCAGGTACTCGGCCTTGCTTTTAACGTACCAAGTCATGCGCACCACATGCTGCGGGCCGGCACCGCCGCAAGCCAAGGTCTCCACGATGTTTTGCAAAGCTTGCTTGGCTTGGCCCACAAAATCGTCGGTTTGCCACTCGCCTTGACCTGTCCAGCCCACCATGCCCGCCACAAAAATAAAGGGCCCATTGGCTTGTACGGCGTTGGCGTAGCCTTTGGGGGTGGGCCAGCTGGCGGGTTGTAATACGGTTGGCATATGGCGTGTCCTTTGATAAGTTCAATCGGCGTTGGGTAACGCACGGGTTACGAAGTGGCAGCTTGGCGCAGCTTAAAGCGCTGCAATTTGCCGGTTTCGGTGCGCGGAAGCTGGGCAACAAAATGCACTTGGCGCGGGTACTTAAAGGGCGCAATGGCCTGCTTGACGTGCTGCTGCAACGCCTCCGCCAACCCGGCGTCGGCTTGTACGTTGGGTTTCACCACCACGTAAGCACACACGATTTGCCCCCGCGCCTCGTCAGGCAGGCCCACCACCGCGCACTCCAACACGTCGGGGTGGGTGAGCAAGGCGTCTTCCACCTCGGGCCCGGCAATGTTGTAGCCGGCCGAAATAATCATGTCGTCGTTGCGCGCCTGATAGTAAAAATAGCCGTCGGCGTCGCACGTCACCGAATCCCCGGGCAGGTTCCAGCCCTGCTGCACGTATTCGGTTTGTCTATGGTCG
The DNA here is from genome assembly GCA_009921245.1 of Candidatus Fonsibacter lacus. GTDB lineage: Bacteria > Pseudomonadota > Gammaproteobacteria > Burkholderiales > Burkholderiaceae_C > RS62. Next base: position 6,611 of record RFXW01000092.1, read on the forward strand.
GCAAGGTATTTGCACCCGGTTGGGCCTCGCACGGCCAAGCGCCCCACCGTGCCCGGTGCAACCGGTTGCATGTTCTCATCAACCACCATGGCCTCATAACCAGGCACCACCCGGCCAATGGCCCCAGGGCGCACCTCGGCGCTGGCCGAACCAATGTAGATGTGGATCATTTCGGTGCCGCCGAGTCCGTCCACCATTTCCATGCCGCTGGCCTCGCGCCACGCGCGACGGGTTGCGTCGGGCAAGGCTTCACCTGCGGAGATGGTTTGCCGCAAGGATGTCAGGTCGAAGCCTTGGGCCAACGCCGCCATTTGCCGGTAAAAGGTGGGCGCTGTGTAAATTTGCGTGGCACGGTAGCGTTGCACCGTTTGCAGCAGGCTCTCGGGGGTGTATTTTTCTAACAAGATGGACGACGCGCCCCAATGCAGGGCAAACGCCAGTAACCCGCCCAACCCAAAGGTAAACGCCAGCGGTGGCGTGCCGCACACCACGTCGTCGTGACCCATGGCAAGCAGATGGCGCGGCACCAGATCGCACATGGCCAGCAGATCGCGCTGAAAGTGCATGGTGCCCTTGGGCTTGCCCGTGGTGCCGCTGGTAAAGGCAATCAAGCACACGTCGTCGCGGCCGGCCGCGTGCGGCACCCCAACGCGTGGGTGAACAGCCATGCGGGCCTCCAGCCCATCATCGGCTTGAGGTGCTCTGAAAGGAATGGCCAAACGCAACCCCGCTTGCTGCCCTTGCGCCATGCAGGGCTCGAGCTCGTTGGGCAGGTTGGCGTCGTACAGGGCAACGTCGATTTGGGCTTTGTCAACAATCACGCGCAACTCGGCCGCGCGCAACAACGGCATGGTGGGTACCGCCACCAGTCCAGCGCGCATCACCGCCAGCAGGCACGCCGCCATCATGGGGGTGTTGGCGCCACGCAAAAGTACCCGCTGCCCGGGCACCAGTTGGCAATCGTGCGTCAGCACATGCCCAATCTGTACCACCCGCTCGAGCAGTTGGGCGTAACTCCAGACAAAGCTCTGGTCTTGCTCGTGCCCAATCAACGCGGGGCGATCGCCATGGCCACGGGCTACAGCCTGATCCAACCACTGC
>RFXW01000093.1 GCA_009921245.1 Candidatus Fonsibacter lacus
GTGCAGGTGGTATTTGAAACTCAGCACCCAATCCCGTGGCCAGTAATGAAGGTCATCTATTTGTCGCGCGAGGTAGGTTTGCTCCAGGCGGTCTCTCGCAATGACCTCGTCCCTTGCCTCGGTGATCTCGTTCAGGGCAACTGACAGCGTGCCAAGGTCGAAAGCAAAAACGCCTGTGCCTAACCGGGGGACAGCTGCCGCGCTCGGATTGCGCCATCGTTTCCCCACGTCGATGCCTACCAGTGGCCCTGTGGTTTCAAACATTTCATCAAGCGACCCGCAGATGACGCTGTCGAGATCAATAAAGAGCGCCCTTCCACTTAGCCCGTATAAATCGTTCAGAAAAACGGTCAGTTTGGGCCAGGCGCCGTCAAGGTAGTGCTGGGGTGCGAGGCCGATATCCGGAATAGGGTAACTTTCGATTCCATCCGCGAGACCCTGGCTGTCGTCGGTTAAACAAACGAATTTAAATGTGCCGTGGATGTGTCGTTGACAGGCCCGAAACAGCACGTTGACGTACTCTGCGCTGTAAAGTTGCCCCCAACGCATACACAGGACAATGCGGTTCATCGTCACGGGGGGCTCACTGGTCATCGGTATCAACTATCCGATTCAAATAATCCCCATACCCCGACTTCCCCAGTCCCTTGGCCAACGCCAGCACCTGCTCAGCATTAATCCACCCCTGTCGGTAGGCAATTTCCTCGGGGCAGGCAATCATCATGCCTTGGCGTTTTTGCAGGGTAGCCACAAATCCAGCGGCTTCGTGCAGGCTGTCGTGGGTGCCGGTGTCCAGCCACGCGTAGCCGCGCCCCATTTTTTCAACATGCAACTGGCCTTGTTCTAGGTACACACGGTTCAGGTCGGTGATTTCCAGTTCGCCGCGCGGCGAGGGTTTAAGGCTTTTGGCGATGTCACACACCTGTTGGTCGTAAAAGTACAGCCCGGTGACAGCGTGGTGGCTTTTGGGCTGAGCCGGCTTTTCTTCAATGCTCGTGGCCTGGCCTTGGGCGTTAAACGCAACCACGCCGTAGCGCTCGGGGTCGTGCACTTGATAGGCAAACACCGTGGCGCCTTGTTGGCGTTGGCTGGCGCGGTGCAGTTGTTGCACCAAATCGTGCCCGTAAAAAATGTTGTCGCCCAGCACCAGCGCGCTGGGCTGGCCGCTAAGAAATGCTTCGCCCAGCACAAAGGCCTGCGCCAAGCCATCGGGCGATGGTTGCACGATGTACTCAATGTGCATGCCCCATTGGCTGCCGTCCCCCAGCAAGTCGTTGAAGCGCGGGGTGTCTTGTGGCGTAGAGATGACAAGCACCTCGCGAATACCCGCCAGCATCAGCGTACTCAGCGGGTAGTACACCATGGGCTTGTCGTACACCGGCAGCAATTGTTTAGACACCACTTGGGTGGCGGGATACAGCCGGGTTCCCGCGCCTCCGGCCAGCACAATCCCTTTGCGCGTGCCCGTTGTCATGCGCTTAGCCGCCGCCAAGCGTTTGTTGCAGGCTTTGCAGGGTTAGGCTACCCACGGCTTGCTGCAGCTTAAGCGCACCCAGCGCCACACCGTAGCGCGCCTTGGCCAGGTCGGCCTTGGTTTGAAACAGCGCGGTTTGGGCGTTTAACACGTCAATGTTGATGCGCACCCCCACGTCGTAGCCGAGTTTGTTGGCGTCAAGAGCGCTTTGGCTGCTGGCCTCAGCGGCTTGCAAGGCACGAACCTGGCCTAAGCCCGATTCCACACCAAAGTAGGCGTTGCGCACCGATTGGGTCACGCCGCGCTGCGCGCCGTCAAGGTCGGCTTGGGCTTTGTCTTGCAGGGCCAGTGCCTCGGCGATTTTGTTTTGCGTCGCGCCGCCGGTAAAGACCGCCCAGTTCAGCTCCAACGCGACCGAGGTGAGTGCCTTGCCTGTGCTGGCTGTCTTGGTGGTGTGCGAGGCTTTAAGGTCAAGGGTGGGCAGTGTCCCTCCTTTGGCTTTGTCAACTTCTAGCCTGGCATTGGTCAGTGCGCCACGCGCCAGCAGCATGGTGGGGTGTTGCTCCAAGGCTTGCGCCACGTAGTTGGCGAGCGCGGTTTGGGTGGGGTCTGGCAAGGCGGTGGACAGGTCCAATGGTTGCGGATTTTCTAGCCCAGTGATTTGCGCCAGGGCCAAGCGTTTGCTGCGCAGGTCGTTGCTGGCCGCGATTTCCGATGCAGAAATACGATCGAATTGGGCCTGCGCCTCGCGGGTGTCGGTGATGGTGGTGGTGCCCACCTCGAAGTTCCGTTTGGCCGCTGCCAGTTGCTCGCTTACGGCTTGCTTGCTGCTACGCACCACCGCCAGTTGATTTTGCGCGGTGAGCAAATCAAAGTAGGCTTGGCTCACACGCACCATGAGATCTTGCTCGGCGTTACGCCGTTGCGCTTGCGCCAAGCTCAGCGACACCTCGCCCTGCGCCACGCTGGCTTGGTTGGCCGGGCGGTACAGCGGTTGGCTGGCACTTAAGCTCGCTTGGTTAAGTGTGCTCGCACTACGACCAGGGGTTTGACTTTGGCTGGCGCTGGCACCCACGGCCACGGTAGGGCGGTTAAGCGCCGCGCTTTGGGTGGCTTTGGCCTCGTTGGCTTTAACTTGAGCCATGGCCGCCAAGTAAGTGGCGTCGTGTTCAAGCGCTTGGCGCGCCATGGCTTCTAGGCTTTGCGCCTGGCTGGGCAAGCAAGCGGCCAAGAGTGTGCCGGCCAATAGGCCACGCCACCGTGTGGGCACCAACAAGGCGCGCCCAAGGCGCGAAACAACTGGGGTCATGAGGGGTGTCCTTTGGAGCATGGTTTTAAAACGTAAAAGTCGATGGCTCGTCAAACCCTTGCAGGCGAGGCAGCACGGTGTCCCATCGCGGGGTTGCGGCGGCACGACCTGCACTGGCGTTGGCCACCACAAACTGCATCATGGGCAATTGCCCCACCACCGCGCCCAATCGGCCACCTGGGGTTAGGGCTTGCATCAGGTTGTCTGGGATGTGTGCCACCGAGCCGCTGAGCACAATCACGTCAAACGGCGCATGCGCTTGCCACGCTAAACTCACCGCACCGTTGCCGGTAATCACCGCCACGTTGGCCACCTCTTCACGGGCCAAGGTCTGCGTGGCCAGCTGCGCCAGGGCTGGGTCGATTTCAACGGTGAGCACCTGTCGCGCCCGGTGCGCCAGCAACGCGGCCATGTAGCCACTGCCCGTGCCAATTTCTAGCACCTTGTCGCTGGGCTGAATCTGCAGGTCTTGCAGCATACGCGCCTCAACCCGGGGTGGCAGCATGCACTGCCCGGGTCGAACGGGTTGGGTTAAGGGCAATTCGCAATCCACAAACGCCAGCCCCTTGTGTTGACGCGGCACGTAGTGCTCGCGCGGCACCTGCCTTAGGGTTTGCAACACCTCGGTGTCAAGCACATCCCACGGGCGAATTTGCTGTTCAATCATCAGCACACGGGCTTGTTCGGTGTCAACCACAGCGTTCATGGTAGGTGGATAGGGTAGGGGTAAAACGATGTCAGTGATTTTACTGATTGGCTGGGCGTTGCGGCGATCGCTTGAACCAGCCCGCCACGGTGTCCATGTAGCAGTACATCACCGGCACCACCACCAAGGTTAACAGCGACGAGGCCACCACCCCGCCAATCACCGCTTGCCCCATGGGGGCGCGTTGCTCAGAGCCCTCGCTTAGGCCAAAGGCCAGCGGCACCATGCCAAAAACCATGGCCAGCGTGGTCATAAGAATGGGGCGTAGCCGCACGCGTGCCGCCATTAGCAAGGCGGCTTCGCGTGGCAGCGGCGGCTGGCCATCTATGCCGGCACGGGCGCGGTTGGCAAAGTCCACCAACAAAATCGCGTTTTTGGTTACCAATCCCATCAGCATCACAATGCCAATCACCGAAAACATCGACATCGTGGAGCCAAACATCATCAGCATCAACACCACCCCTACCATGGTCAGCGGCAGCGAGGTCATGAGCGCCAACGGCTGCAAAAAGCTTTTGAACTGACTGGCCAAAATCATGTAAATAAACACCACCGCCAGCACCAAGGCTTGAATCGCGTAACCAAACGATTCGGCCATGTCTTTGGTGGAGCCGCTGAATTCGATGCTGTAGCCCGGCGGCAAGCCCAAACCGGCCATGGCACGTTGCACGTCGGCCGACACCTCGCCCGCGCTACGGCCATACACGTTGCCGCTGAATGACACCTGGCGGCTTAAATTGCGGCGATTGATTTGGTTGGCGCCTACCGAGGCCTGAATGTCAGCGATTTGCCCCAGACGCACGATGCGGGCGTTGCCCTGGGCGTCGACGCCGCTGACCAATGGCAGCTGCTCAAGGTCTTGGGCTTGCTGGCGCTCACTGCTGGGCAAGCGGGCGATCACATCGTAGGTTTGGTCGTTGTTGCCGCGCCACGTGCCCACGGTTTCGCCCGCAATCAGCGCCCGCAGCGCACCCGCCAGCGCATTGGTGCTGAGGCCGGCGTCATTGGCTTGCTCGGTGCGCACCGCCACGCTTACCGTGGGTTTGTTGGGCTTGACGCTTGACTCCACGTCCACCAGCCCAGGCACCCGCGCCAGCTGCTCCAACACCTGCCGGTTGAGCCGCTCCAAGGTGTCCAGGTTTGGTCCAAGCAGCGAGAACTCAATTTGCTTGGTACCGCCCACGCTGTTGAGCAAGCCCACATGTGTCACTGTGATGCCCGCCACCTGCCGCAGGCGTTCGCGCAGCAGCGGCGAGAGCGCTTGCACACTGCGCGTTCGGGCGTTGCGCGGCACCAGCCGCACATAGACGCTGGCGTACATCTTGCCCTGTGCGCCGCTGCTGTTGATGGTGGTGAGGGTGTATTGCACCTCAGGCAACTCGCGAATGATGCGCTCCACCTGTTTGGCCTTGGCCTCGGTTACCTCCAGCGCTGACCCCACTGGGGTGTAAAAGCGAACGCTGGTTTCGGAGTAGTCGGCCTGCGGCACAAATTCGCTGCCCAGCAGCGGCACGGCCAATAAGCTGCCGACGAAGGTGGCAAAGGCCAGCAAAAGGGTGAGGACCTTGTGTTTCAGCGACCACGTGAGTGTTTCTTGGTACCAATCGCTCAAGCGCGATTGCAGTCGGTCAAAGGCGTGGGTGACGCGGCCAATGCTGCGGTTATACCAACCCACCGGACGCCATTTGCCGTGCTCGGCCACCGCGGGGTCGTGCCACACGCTTGACAACATGGGGTCAAGCGTGAAGCTGACAAACATAGAAATCACCACCGCCGCGACGATGGTGAGGCCAAACTGATGAAAAAACTTGCCAATGATGCCTTCCATGAAGCCAATCGGCAAAAAAACCGCCACGATGGACAGCGTGGTGGCCAACACCGCAAAGCCAATTTCTTGCGTGCCTTGCATCGCCGCTTCAAACGGTGGCTTACCCATTTGGGCATGCCGCACGATGTTTTCTCGCACCACAATGGCATCGTCAATCAGCAAGCCAATGCATAGCGACAAGGCCATCAGTGTGATCATGTTGATGGTAAAGCCCGCCATGTACATAAACAAAAACGTGCCGATCACGGCAATCGGCAGCGTCAGGCCGGTGATAACTGTGGAGCGCCACGAGTTAAGAAACAAAAACACAATACCCACCGTGAGCAACGCACCTTCGATCAGCGTTTGCCGTACGTTGTTCACCGACACCCGAATTGGGCGCGAGGTGTCTGCCACCGGCTCCAGTCGCACGCCGGGTGGGCGCTTGGCTTGAATGGCGGCGAGTGCGTCGTTTAGGCCATCAACCACCGCAATGGTGTTTTCGTCTTGGCCTTTTTGCACCTCAACCAGCAGCGTGCGCTGACCGTTGTAAAGCGCCAGGCTTTCTTCTTTGAGCGGCGCATCCACCACTTGGGCCACCTGTCCCAAGCGCACGGTTTGGCCGTCGCGTCGGGCCACCACCAGCGACGCGTAGTCTTGCGGCTGTTGAACGGGGCTGTCAATTTGCACCACACGTTCGCGCTGGGCGTTGTCCACCACACCCACAGGAATGTCTTGGTTTTCGGCGCGCAGCACCGACAGCACCTGCGTTACGCTGAGCCCATAGGCCTCGAGCGCACTGGGGTTGAGGTTGATTTGTATGGCGCGCGGGCTGTCGCCCACCAAAGTAACCGCGCCCACCCCGCGCACGTTCTCAAGTTGGCGGCGCAGCACGTTGTCTGCCCAACTTGAGAGTTGGGCCGCGGACATGGGCTTGGCACCCGCGGTGCTGTCGGGTAGTACCGCCACCGACCACACCGGGCGGCTGGCCGGGTCAAACCGCAGCACGCGCGGTTCTTCAACCTCGTTGCGCAGGGTGGCGCGCAGTTGCGCAACTTTTTCGCGCACGTCTTCGGCGGCGCGGCGGCTTTGCACATACAGGCCAAACTCGGCAATCACCACCGACGAGCCCGCGTAGCTACGCGACGTGACGCTGTTGAGACCGGCAATGGTGTTGACCGCTTCTTCAACTGGTTTGGTGACTTCGTTTTCAACGATCTCGGGCGATGCACCTGGGTAGGCGGTGGTGATGACCACCACCGGAAAATCGACATTTGGAAATTGGTCGATTTGCATGCGCTGGTAGCCCACCGACCCCAGCACCACCAAGGCCAGCATGGCCATGGTCGCGAGCACAGGGTTGTGTAAAGAAACGCGGGTGAACCACATACGCGCCTAGCCGCCTTGGCCGGCAATACGCACCGTGGCGCCGTCTTCAGGGGTGCCGCCGCTGGGCCGCAACACCTGATCACCCGGGCGTAGCCCAGCGACCGCAAGCGTCATGCTTTCGCCGTTGAGCAAGCCGCTGTCGCCCAGCGTAAGGGGCACGGTAAGCACGCGCCCGTCACGGATGACCAGTGTTTGGTTTTGCTCCCCTTGGCGCCGAATGGCCTCGCTGGGTAAGGCCAGGCCTTGCAACTCACCCACCACCAGCACGCCTCGGGCGTATTCGCCCACACGCACACCTTGACCGTCTTGCAGTTTTAAAAAGAAGCTGGCGCTGCGGCTGCCGGGCAAGACACTGGGGTTGATGCGCGAGACCACCGCAGCGCGGGCCACGGTGTCGCCGTCCATGCGCATCAGGGCGCGTTGGCCCACCGCGACATCGCGCATGGTGGCCGCAGGCAGCGTGACTTCTATTTCTAACGCGGTGTCGTCCACCACGTCCAGCAGGGGTGCATTGATCGGCACGCGCTCGCCGGCGCGCACATGGCGGGTGGCCACGGTGCCGTTGAACGGGCTGCGGATCGAGGTGTCTTTTAGACCATTTTGAGCCAATTGCAACGCCGCCAGCGCCGAACGTTGCCTGGCCAACGCGGCGTCGAATTGCGCGTTGGCGTTGTCAAGGGCGGTGCCCGAGATAAAGCCTTGGGTGACCAACGCTTGGTTGTTGTCCCGGGTTCGCTGCGCCACCGCCACGTCGGCTTGGGCTGCCGCCACTTGTTGTTCGGCTTGCTGCACCTTGGCGCGTTGATCGTCAAGGTCGAGTTGGGCCAACACTTGGCCTTGCTTCACCGCTTGCCCCTCGCGCACCAGCATGCGGGCCACCAAACCCGCTTGGGTCGATTTAACCGT
>RFXW01000094.1 GCA_009921245.1 Candidatus Fonsibacter lacus
GAGGTGGTGATGTACCGCGGCCTGGTGGGCACGGTGCTGCTGGGGCTGACCATGCAACGGGCCTCGGTGTCGCTGGCCACGCGCTACCCCGGCATGCACCTGTGGCGCGCCACGATTGGCACGGCGTCGTTGTCGTGCTGGTTTTATGCCATTGGCTACATCCCGCTGCCCACCGCCATGACACTCAACTACATGAGCAGCATTTGGGTGGCCACGTTTGTATTGGGGGGTGCGGTGCTGGCGCAGCGCTCCATGCAGGCGCTGCGCGAACACGCTCCCATGATGGGCGCGGTGTTGCTGGGCTTTATGGGTGTGGCGTTGTTGTTGCGCCCGACGTGGGCGCAAGACCAAGCGCTGGCTGCGGGGGTGGGCTTGCTCTCGGGTATTGGGGCGGCGCTGGCCTATATGCAAGTCGCGGCGCTGACGCGGCTGGGCGAGCCGGCAAGCCGGGTGGTGTTTTACTTTTCATTGGGCAGTGCACTGGTGGGGGCGGTGGCGGCCCTGCCTGGTGGGTTTTCGGCACCGGGCTGGGTGGGTGCGTGGTGGTTGCTGTGCGTGGGCGCCTTGGCCGCAGGCGGGCAACTTGCGCTCACCCGAGCCTACGCCAGCGGAGCCACCATGTTGGTGGCGAATTTGCAATACACCGGCATCGTGTTTGCCAGCCTGTTTGGCATTTGGCTGTTTGGTGACACCCTGCCCTGGTACAGCTGGCTGGGCATGGCGCTGATTGTGGCGTGCGGCATGGTGGCGTCGTGGCTGCGGGCGCGGCACAATGCGGCACAACAGCAACGAGCAAGCACCGCATGACCACCTACGCACCCCTTATTACGCCGCAGGCTTTGCAAACCCAACTTCAAGGTAACCACCCGCCGGTGCTGCTGGACGTGAGTTACGACCTGATGCGGCCCGACGCCGGACGGGCGATGTTCGCCGAACTGCGCATCAGCGGCGCGCAGCACGTGGATTTGGCGCAAGATCTAAGCGCCGCGGCCGGCGCACCAACGGCTTGCGGTGGGCGTCATCCGCTGCCCACCCGCGAAGACTTTGCCCAGTGGCTGGGACGCCGTGGCATAGACGCCGACACCGCCGTGGTGGCCTACGACCGCAACGGCACCATGTTTGCTGGGCGTCTGTGGTGGATGCTGCGCTGGTGCGGCCACAAGCAGGTGCAGCTGCTCGATGGCGGCTTGGCCGCCTGGCAGGCGATGGGGGGCGAGTTGGCCCAGGGTGCGCCGCCGGGCTTGCCACCGCCCACCACCTACGCGTTGCAAGCCCCTTTGACCCCATTGGTGACGCTGCCCGACGTGGCGGCAGGCTTGCCATCGCGGCAACACCGGCTGGTGGACGCCCGGGCCGCGGCGCGTTATCGCGGCGACACCGAGCCCCTGGACCCAGTGGCCGGCCACGTACCGGGGGCGTTGAACCGTCCTTTTGACCTGAATTTCACAGCCGACGGCCGTTTTAAAGACGCCGCCACGTTGCGCGCCGAGTGGCAGGCGCTGCTGGGCAACGACACCACCCGCCCGGTGGTGTTGATGTGCGGCAGTGGCGTGAGCGCCGTGCCCAACCTGTTGGCCATGGAAATCGCTGGTCTTCCCCACGGCGGGTTGTTTGCGGGCAGCTGGAGCGAATGGTGCCGCCAGCCCGAGGCGCCGTGCGCCACCGGTGACGCACCAGGCTAGCCCGGCTTAGTGGCCGTGACCCATGACGCCGGCGGCCCCTGCAATCAACGCCACGCCAAAACCCAACCACGCCACCTGCTGCGCGGTTTGCATCAGGGTTAAGCGCCGCTGCAGTTGCGGAATCAAATCCGCCAACGCCACGTATATAAAACTGCTGGCCGCCAGCACCAACAGGTATGGCAACACCGGTTCAAAACGCAGCAACAAGCCATAGGCCAGCCACGCGCCCAGCACGGTGGCACCGCCAGCCAAACTCACCTTAAGCACCGCCGAGCGCAGCGAGCGCGAGGCCTGGCGCACCACCGCCAAGTCGCCCATGTGGTGCGGCACCTCGTGCACCAACACCGCCAGCGTGGTTAACCACCCCAACGTAAAGTCAGCCACAAACGCCGAGGCGATCAAGGCGCCGTCGCCAAAGGCATGCAAGCCGTCGCCAAACAGCACCGTCCAACTGCCCTTGCCATTGTGGTCATGGGTATGCACGTGGCCTTGGGGCTGGTGGGCATGAACCATGTCAGTCTCATGCCCGTGCTCGTGGCCGTGGTGGTAAAGCTCCACCTTGTCCAGCAGAAAAAACACCACCAAGCCACCCAGCAGCCAGCCCATCAGGTGCTCCACCTGCGGTTGCATCTCAAACGCCTCGGGCAGCAAATTCAAAAAAGCGGTGGCCAGCAAGGTACCCGCAGCAAAGCTAAGCATGTCGCGGTTGAACCGCGCCATCAACCCCCAGGCCAAGGCAGCAGCCAACCACACGCTCAGTACCCCGGCACACAGCGCGCCGAGGGTAATCCAAAGCCACAACATTGTTTTCTCTCCCTTGAATGCGGGTAAGCGACCCGCTGCGCGTTAGGCTGCGCCGTGTTGTGCGAACCAAGCCAGTGCGCGTTGCCAGCCGTCTTTGGCCGCCTCGGCGCGGTAGCTGCCGCGGTAATCGGCATGGAAGGCGTGCGGAGCGTCGGGGTAGACCATAAAGGTCGATGCCGCCGCCGCCTTGTTGCCGCCCTGCCCGGCCTGATTGAGTTGACCTTTCATCTTATCAATCGTGTCAAGGGGTATGCCGGTATCGGCGCCGCCATAAAGCCCAAGCACAGGCGCCTTGAGCTGCGCGGCCACGTCCACCGGTTGCTTGGGTGTGTTGGGTGTGGCTTGCCCCACCAAACGCCCGTACCACGCCACACCGGCGCGCACCTTGGGCTGATGCGCGGCGTACAGCCACACTTGCCGCCCACCCCAGCAAAACCCGGTAATGCCCAGGCGCTGGGTGTCGCCGCCGTTGGCCTGGGCCCAGGCCACGCATGCGTCCAGGTCGCGCATGAACTGGGCGTCGGGTACCTTAGAGACCACCTCTTTGATCAGCGTGGCAATTTGGGCGTAGCCTTGCGCGTCGCCATGGCGAATGAATGGCTCGGGCGCCAGCGCCAAATACCCTTGTTTGGCAAAGCGGCGGCAGACGTCGGCAATGTGCTCGTGCACACCAAAAATTTCGCTCACCACCAACACCACGGGTACGCCCGTTTTACCCTGCGGGCGAGCAAAAAATACCGGGATGTCGTCGCCATCGGAAACCACAGTGATTTCGCCTGAGTCCAAGCCCTCGCTGCTTGTGCGAATGGTGTTTTGCGCCATCACGGGCAACACCGCGGCCGCAAAGCCCACACCCAGGGCGCCGCGTAACGCTGCGCGCCGGTTCGGCGCGTGATCGGGCTGTGCGTTGATTAAAGCCAAGGTGTCTTGCAGGGTGTCATGCATGGTGATCTCCGGTGGGTCGCCCCATGGGCGACAGGATGGTGAAAAGGTTTAATGCGCTTGTTCCCAATTGTCGCCAAATCCAACCTCGGCCAACAGCGGCACGCGCAAGGTGGCCACGTCGGCCATGAGTTGCGGCACCCGCTGCCGCACCCAATCGCGCTGGGCATGGGGCACTTCAAACACCAGTTCGTCGTGCACTTGCATCACCATGGCCACCTCGGGGCATTCGGCATCGAGCGCGTGTTGCACCGCCACCATGGCGCGTTTGATAAGGTCGGCCGCCGTGCCCTGCATGGGGGCATTGATGGCGGCACGCTCTGCCCCTGCACGACGTGGGCCGTTGGGTGAACGAATTTCGGGTAGATACAAACGGCGCCCAAACACGGTTTGCACGTAGCCTTGGTCGCGGGCTTGCTCGCGGGTGGTGTCCATGTAGCGGCGCACGCCTGGGTAGCGCTGAAAGTCGATGTAATTTTTGGCGGATACGTTGTCTATGCCCAGATTGCGCGCCAAGCCAAAGGCGCTCATGCCGTAGATCAAACCAAAGTTGATGGTCTTGGCGTAGCGCCGCTGCTCACTGGTAACTTGCTCAGCGCCCATGGCAAAGATTTCAGCGGCGGTGGCGCGGTGAATGTCCAGGCCTTGATGGAAGGCGTCAATCAAGGCTTGGTCTTCGCTAAGGTGCGCCATGATGCGCAGCTCAATTTGCGAGTAATCGGCGCTGGCCAGGCACGCACCAGCGGGGGCAACAAAGGCCTCGCGCACGCGCCGCCCTTCGGTGGTACGAATCGGAATGTTTTGCAAGTTGGGCTCGTTGCTCGAGAGCCTACCGGTCACCGCCACCGCTTGCGCGTAGTGGGTGTGTACGCGTCCGGTGGCGGGCAAGGCCATGGCGGGCAGTTTGTCGGTGTAGGTGCTTTTGAGTTTGGCCAAACCCCGGTGCTCAAGAATGGTGGCGGGTAATGGGTAATCCTCGGCCAATTTCTCAAGTACTTCTTCATCGGTGCTGGGCGCGCCCTTGGCGGTTTTTTTAATCACCGGCAACCCCAGTTGATTAAAAAAGATGTCCCCAATCTGCTTGGGTGAAGCCAAATTAAACGGCGCCCCTGCCAGTTCGTGCGCCTTGGCTTCAAGCGCCACCATGCGTTCGCCCAAGGCTTGACTTTGCGCTTGCAGGTTGCTGGCGTCGATGCACACGCCGTGGCGCTCCATGCGCTGCAGCACCTGGGCTGAGTCCAGCTCCAACTGATAAACCTGGCACAAGTCGGGCTCGGCTTGCAGCCGTGGCCACAACACCAGGTGCACGTCCAAACAAAAGTCCACGTCTTCGCACGCATACTGCGCCACACGCGGGATATCCACCTGGTCAATACCAATTTGTTGCGCGCCTTTGCCGCAAAGGTCCTCGTAGCTTAGGCCCTGACGCCCCACGTGACGCCGCGCCAAGCTCTCTAGACTGTGCGGCTGGTGCACCTCAAGCACGTAGCTTTGCAGCATGGTGTCGTGCGCCACGCCCCGCAGGTTTATACCGTGGTTCTGCAACACATGCTGGTCGTATTTCAGATGCTGCCCCACTTTGGCGTGGCTGGTGCCCTCCAACCATGGACGCAGCGCCTCAAGGGTTTGTTCGGTGTCGAGTTGCTGAGGTGCGCCTGGGTAGTTGTGCGCCAGCGGAATATACGCCGCTTGGCCAACCGCCCAGGCCACGCTGATGCCCACCAAGCGGGCGCGCATGGCATCTAAATGGGTGGTTTCGGTGTCCAAGGCAACCAAGTCGGCTTGTTGCAGGGTGCTCAACAACTGCTGCAGCGCCGCAGGCGTGTCCACCGTTTGATAACGCGGCTCGCCTTGCAGCGCACTGCGTGGCGCCGCGGCGTCGGCTGCATCCGCGCCTTGATCGGTGTTTGCCTTGCTGGCGGCGTCCCCGCCCTTGGCGCTTGCGCCTTGGCTGGTGAGGCTGCGAAAACCGTGCGCTTGATAAAACGTTTGCAGCGCCTCCTCTTGCGGCGATTGGCGCTTAAGACCATTCAAATCAGGCCAGCCCGGAAGGTCGGTAGCCAGATCGCAATCGGTTTTAATGGTCACCAACGCACGCGCGGTGGGCAACCAATCGAGCGAGGCGCGCAGATTGTTGCCAGCTGCCCCGCTGATGGCACTGGCCTGGGCCAACAAGGCGTCGAGTGAGCCGAATTCAGCCAACCATTTGGCCGCGGTTTTGGGGCCTACTTTGGGCACGCCGGGCACGTTGTCCACCGCGTCCCCTACCAGCGTTTGAAAATCCACCATGCGCGACGGCGGCACGCCGAACTCGGCTTGTACGCCGGCCACGTCGCGGCGTTTGCCGTTCATGCTGTCGATCACCACCACCTGCTCGGTAACGAGTTGGCTTAAGTCTTTGTCGCCGCTTGAGATGATGACATCCAGCCCCTGGGCCGCCGCGCGCGCCGCCAGGGTGCCAATCACGTCGTCGGCCTCCACACCCGGCACCGCCAGCACCGGCCACCCCAACAGGCGCACCACCTGGTGGATGGGTTCAATTTGCCGCCGCAGGTCGTCGGGCATGGCGCTGCGATTGGCTTTGTAATCTGTGTAAAGCGCGTCGCGAAACGTTGGGCCCGAGGCATCGAACACACACGCGGCGTAGGCGCTGGGGTGCGCCTTTTGCAGGGCTTGCATCATGTTCACCATGCCACGAATGGCACCCGTGGGCAGGCTGTCGCGGTCGTTGCGATCGGCACGCAAATCGGGCATGGCGTGAAAGGCACGGTACAGGTAACTGGAGCCGTCTACCAGCACCAAACGGCGTGTGTCATCGGTCATGGGGGCTTATTGTCGGTCATTACAATGCCGCCATCATGGCGGTATTTACTTCGGTTGATTCCAACGACGCTGCGGCGCTGTGCGCCGAACTGGGCTTGGGGCCTGTGCGTTCGCTGGAGGGCATTGCCGGGGGCATTGAAAACACCAACTACTTTCTTACCACCGGCAGCGACGAGCAACCGCAGGCCTGGGTGCTTACCTTATTTGAGCGCTTGAGCGCCGAGCAACTGCCGTTTTATCTGCAACTTATGCACCACCTGGCCGAGCAAGGCTTGCCCGTGCCCAAACCGGTGGCCAACGCCAAGGGCGAACTGCTGCACGCCTTGGCGGGCAAGCCCGCCGCGGTGGTGAACCGCCTGCCTGGCCAAAGTAACTTGCAGCCGCAGGTGGCGCATGTGGCCACCATGGGCGCGGTGCTGGCCAAGCTGCACGTGGCGGGCGCGTCGTTTGCGCTGCAGCAGCCCAACCTGCGCGCCCTGCCCTGGTGGAACGACACCGCACCTTTGGTGCTGCCCTACCTGAACGAGGCGCAAGCCGCGCTGCTGCGCCACGAGTTGGCGTATCAAAACCATGTGGCGGCCACGGGCGCCTACCGTGGGCTACCGCGCGGTGCGGTGCACGCCGATTTGTTTCGTGACAACGTGTTGTTCGACGGCACCACCCTAACCGGCGTGTTTGATTTTTATTTTGCAGGCACCGACACCTGGCTGTTCGATTTGGCGGTGTGCGCCAACGACTGGTGCAACGGCCAAGACGGCGTGACGCCAGACCCCATCAAGCTGCAGGCCATGCTGCAAGCCTATCAAGCCACCTGCCCGTTTGGCTCAGCCGAGCGCCGGCTGTGGCCAGCGATGCAGCGCGCCGCGGCGCTGCGCTTTTGGATTTCGCGGCTGTGGGATTTTTATCTGCCGCGCGAGGCCGCACTGCTGACCCCACACGACCCCAAGCCGCTGGAGCAACGCCTGCGGGCGCGTGTGGCGGCGGCACAAGCCACTTACCAGGAGACGGCATGCATTTAAAGGTGACCCAAGCCGGTCAAGGTGTGCAATGGGTGCGCGCCGGCTTGCGTACGTTTTGGCGGCAACCTTTGGCGCTGGGGGGCTTGTTTTTTCTGTTCATAGGCTTGGCCTCGGTGCTGGCCTACATTCCCACCGTGGGCAGCATTGCGGCGCTGGTGGTGTTGCCCGCGGTCACGCTGGGGCTTATGAACGCCACGCGCCTGGCCGCC
>RFXW01000095.1 GCA_009921245.1 Candidatus Fonsibacter lacus
AACATGCTGACCTTCATACCCAAAGAACTGATTTATTGGGAAGAGCAAGCGGGGCAGCTTATGGCAATGGCCGAATCGCGCTTCCAGTGGGCGCGCCAGGTGGGCATTACACGGCGCCGTCAGGGCACCTTAACGCCCGCCAGCCGGCTTCTTACTGAAGCCCTGCGCCAGACCGCGACCAGACATTTTTAGCTGCCTTACTTATCCCATTAACACCTTAGGCAACCACAACACAATCTCTGGATAGGCCCAAATTGCCGCGACGCAACCCACATAGGCCAAGCCAAAAAAAGCCACGCCCCGAAAAATAGTGGCAAGCGAAATCTCCGGGGCTAACCCATTCACAATGAACACATTCACGCCCACTGGCGGTGTAATCGCCCCCATGGTGGTGATGATGGTTAACAACATCGTGAACCAAATGGGGTCATAACCTAAAGCTTGGGCGAGCGGAAAAAAAATCGGCAGGGTCACCACCAAAAATCCCAGCGCATCCATCAGTGCGCCACCGATCAAATAAATCATTACCACTGCGAACAAAATTAGCGTGGGCGATACAGGCAGCGTGATCACCCAATCGGCCAATTCAAACGGCAAGCGCGACACAGTTAAAAAACGCCCAAATAAAACGGCGCCGGTGATCAACAAAATCACCATCGACGAAATGCGTAGCGTCTCACCAATGGCATCTCGAAAGCCTTTAAGGCTTAGCTTACGCTGGGCCACGCCAATGACGAGCGCTCCTAAGGCTCCAGCAGCCCCAGCTTCGGTTGGCGTAAAGAATCCAAAGTACAACCCGCCAATGACCAATAAAAACAAGGTCAGGGTCTCAAATACACCGCCAAGCGAACGCCACTTTTGGCTCCAACTGGTTCGCGGTGCCGCTGGTCCCAAGTGGGGACGGCGTATGCACATCACAACCACCGTAAGCATGAACATCAGCGTCAGCAGCAGCCCCGGCACAATCCCAGCCAAAAACAACGCCAACAGCGACTGCTCAGTCTGCACGGCGATCACAATCAGCACCACACTGGGCGGAATAATCACCCCCAGCGTGCCGCCAACGGCCACCGCACCGGCACTGAGCGCTGGGTCGTACGAATAACGCCGCATTTCGGGCAAGGCAATGGTGCCCATGGTGGCTGCGGTCGCCGAATTCGATCCACAAATCGCAGAAAACCCGGCCGATGCCGCAATGGTTGTTCCCGCTAATCCGCCAGGCAGGCGACCAAACCAGGTATGCGCCGCTTGATACAAACGCTCAGTGGCTCCGGATCGATAGGCAAACTGGCCCATCAATACAAACAACGGCACCACGGACAGCCCATACGATGAAAACTGATCCCACACATTGGTTGCCAACAAATGGGTCGCCGCGCCCACCGACAACAAATAGGCGTTACCCAATAGTCCGCCCAAGAGCATGGCAAAACTGATCGGCATACCAACAATCATTAAGCCAAAAAGCAACACCAAACCCAGCAAGGCAACGGTGGAGTGGTCCATGGGTTTAGGCTCTGTTCCCGTTGGCGTTCATGCGCTGGGCCCTTGCCATAACTGGCTCACGGTTTGGCACACGTTAAGCAAAAGCACCAATGTCAGCCCCGCACAACCCAAGCCAACCAACATCACCCAAGGGTACACCGGGGCCAGCAGCGTTTCAGACAACGAGCCTGTGGTGAACAGTGTCCACGCGTATTGAAAAACAAACCAGCTAACAAATAAAAACAGCAGCATGGCAATCAGGTCCGTCAGCCCTGACAACACCAAAGCCGACCTGCCACCCAGCCGTGCCGACACAAGAGTCATGGCCACATGCCCGCGGTGCAGTTGCACATACCCCAGGGACAGCGCCATCGCCCCCGCACTCAGCCACCCAATGATTTCGTAAGAACCCGCCATGGGGCGCCCAAGCAGCCGCATGCCAATGTCTGCCGAGACCACCAGCATCATCATAAAAAGCAGCACGCCAGCCAGCCAGGCCAAGGCCTGATTGGCTAGCGTCAGTGCGGCTTGCAGCGGCCGCATGGGCAAGGCTGTGATGCCAAGTTACTTGGCCATTTGATCGCGAAGTGCCTGAACCCGCTGAATAAACTTCTCGGCCGGCAAACCCTTCCCGCTCATCTCCTTGACCCAATCGGTCACCATGGGCGAGAGTTTGGCGTCCCACGCCTTGCGCTCGGCTGCTGACAAAGACACCACTTTCAGACCATGCGTGTCTTTGGCCCAATTCAATGCCGCACCCACGTTCTGGTTGTCGTGGTAGTTTCCTGTCCACGTTGGCATTTCGTCAGCCAACTGGTTCATCACCTTTTGCACATCGGCCGGCAATTGATCCCACCGCTTGCGATCCATGACCGCGGCAAAGGTCACCACGGCAGTGGGGTAGTCGGTCACAAACTTAAGCGACTCAGCCAAGCGAAAGTCTTTCAACACCTCCCGAGAAGTCATGGTGCCCTCAATCACGCCTGTCTGCACGGCCTGCGGTACCTCAGGCATGGGCATGCCAACCGGCGCCGCCCCCAAACGCTTAAGAATCGGCACCCCAGTGCCTGCAGCACGCAGCTTCATACCCGCCAAGTCAGAGGCGCTACCCACCGCGGTTTTTGACTGAATGTACCCAGGCTCGGTGGTGAACATGGCAATCACCTTGTAGCGCTTGTATTCTTCGGGGTTGAATTCCTGTGTTACTTTCCAAAGCACCTGACTCGCTTGGGTCGCACTGGTAAAGCCCAGCGGCAAAGACATACCAGAGGTTAAGGGGAAGCGTCCAGGGTCGTACGAGGGGGCCCCCAACCCAATATCTGCCACGCCTTTGGTCACGCCGTCGTACATGTCTCGCGCGCCCAGCAAGGTGCTACCAGGGAATAGCTTAACGGCCACTTTGCCGTTGGTTCGCTTGGCTAGCTGTTCCGCCCAATGCGCCATTTGCTTGCCCGGGAAGGTGCCTGCCGGCGCAAAAAAGGCGTAAGTCAGGTTAACCTCAGCGGCTTGCACCGGCTTGTGAGCCACCGAAACGGCGGAAACCACCAACGCCGTCGCGGCCGCGAACATCGCTGTCGAACGTATCATGAACCTTACTCCTAAAACGAGGATTGAAATCTCAGCATAGCCTTCAAATCGGACGGCTACAACAACCCGCAATGCTTTTTCTATTCCAACGGGTTATGCAATCAATTCAAACTGGGGGTAACCCTATATCCCAGCGATTCAATGGGTACCACCCCACGCAGATAACTTGCGTTTCGCGACACGACACGCGTGCCAGCTTAAGCCCATACCAGCGCCAGTCCCGCCAACACAATAACCAAACGCCGCCAGCGCACCATGGGCGCAAGCAGCCCAAATGACAACAACCCCAATGCAACAACCATTTGCAGCAACGCCACGGTTGCAGCAAGGGGCTGATTCCACCAATCAATGAGCGCTGGGTGCAACACAATGCCAACGGGCACCACATACAACCCAACCCCTAAAGCCATGGCGCTAAGTGCCACACGCAACCAATGCTCACCCACCATGCCGGCTGCAATAAATACCGCACCGCACACCGGTGGCGTAATGGTTGAGAGCAACGCAAACCAAAATACAAACAAATGAACTTGCAGCGGTTGCAAACCAAGCTGCATCAACGCCGGCCCCGCCACCGAAACACAAATTACGTACGCCGCTGTGGTTGGCACCTCCATGCCCAACACCAAGCACGCCAGTGCCGTCAGCAGCAGCGACAAAGCCAGCGACCCATTTGCACCAGACAATATGGTGGACGTAATTTTTACGCCCAAACCCGTGATGGACAGTACGCCAACGATGACCGATGCACACAAAATGATGCAGGCAATCATGGCCACTTGTTGCCCCGCGCCTTGCAGCGCCGCAGCCACGCGTTGCCCTAGTTTTGCTGCGCTTACCCGCCCCGCGCTGTCCCAACCCAGCAGCAACGCAGCAGCCAACGTAGCAAATGCCGCGGCGTACTCCGGGGTCCAGTTTTGGCCAAACATACCCCACAACAAAACGGCAAAGGGGATCACAAAAAAACCAACGGTGACAACGAGCGTGCGTCGCGCTGGCTGCGCATCAGCTGGTAAAGCGGCGAGTTGCTCGCGCTTATTCCATGCGTTGATCCCCATCCAAACCGTAAAAAAATACAACAGCGCCGGCAACAGAGCGGCGGCCATGATGGTGACATAAGGCGTTGACGTGAGCTCAACCATCACGAACGCACCCGCCCCCATCAGAGGCGGCATGATTTGCCCGCCAGACGATGCCACTGCCTCAACGGCGGCGGCAAGCCGCTTGGGGTAACCGAGACGCGTCATGGCTGGCAATGTAACGGCCCCCGTCGAGGCCACATTGGCCGAGGCCGACCCCGAAATGGACCCAAACAGCGCGGAGGAAATCACCGACACCTTGGCTGCCCCGCCCACCAGTCTGCCTGCGGCAGCGGCTGCCACGTTCATGAAGCCCTGGCCAGCCTCACCCGCATTTAAAAACGCACCAAAAATCACAAAAATCGCCACCACCCCAACCGAGATGCCAGTCAAACTGCCCCACAGTCCACCTTCAGCAATGGTGAGCGTGCCAAGGTAACTGGCGATCGGCAAACCGGCGTGACCCAACTCGCCGGGAACATGCTGTCCCAGTGCGCCGTATAGCAAAGCAATGAATGCGATAAAAGGCAACGGCCAACCAATCACCCGCCGCGCGCCTTCTAAAATCACCAGCAACAGCACCAACGCTAGGGCTAACTGAAACCCACCCTCGAGTGCGCCGTATTGGTCACCCAGCGCATCGGCATGCCATGCCACCCACATGCTGGCCGCCATGCCTAGGCCAGCCAACAACCAGCCCGAACGCCGGTGCCACACTGAGCGCGCACTGGCCACATAAACCCAAGGCAAGATGTAAGCCATGTGCAGCGGCCGCACCACCAAATTCGGCGCCAAGCCGTACCACACCAGCCCCAGGTGCATGGCCACACCCAAAGCGCCCCAGGCCACCCAAGGCCAAGCTAACACAACAGGCCCTGCATCAGCACCTCGACCTTAGGCCTGTCAACGGGCCGAGTCACATCTGGTCGGGCCGCAGCGCCATGCCCTGCTCTTTATAGAAACGCACGGCTCCTGGGTGGATCTTGGTGCTGATATTTTGCAGTAGCTCAGGGGTCACGCCGCGCCACCACGGGGCTTGGGCACTCATGGCTTGGCGCTGCGCCCAAAACGTCTTGGTGAGCGTGTAGGCGACGTCGTCGGTCATGGCCGAGGTCGCGTACGCCACCACCGGCAGCGTGGTGGTTTGCACCGCCGCAGCTTGCCCCGAATAGGTACCCTTGGGTATCGTCAGTGCATTGCGCTTGGTTGCGGCAATTTGCTCGGCGGTTAAACCCACCACCACCACCCACCACGTTAGGGGCGGGCCAAGAACCAGCGGTTACAAAGGCGTCAATCTGCCCGTTCTTGATTGCTGCCACGGCGTTTGACAACTCCACATCCACGAGCTTAACTTGGTCCTTTACGCCAAACAGTCCAAGGTACTTGGCGCCTTCGTTGGCACCAAATGAACCTTTGCCCAGAAGCAGCGATTTGCCTGCCAAATCACTCCAGTTTTTTATGCCACGGTCAGCACGCGCCACCAAATGCATGGTGAGCGCTGGAATAGGAAAAAGCGCACGGATTTCAGCAAACTTGGGATCTGTCTTGTCTTTAAATGGGCCCTTGCCCTCCTGGGCCATGCCAATGAGCGCGGGGGGCGTGGTGAATACGTAATCGCCCCCACGCACGCGAGCCTCCATCACGTTTTGGGTTGAGCCCTGACTTTCTTCCACCGTTACCGAAATCTTGCCGGCCGTGCCAACTTTCATGGCCTCCGCGATTTCGACACCCATTTGATAATACGACGAGCCAGCCTTTGCCGATTTGTACGTGACTCGGGTTTGGGCCTGCACACCAACGGCGGCTGTCATTGCCACGGCCAGCCACGTTATGCGTTTGATAAACGGTTTCATATTCGTTGTCTCCTTTGGTTGGTTTCTCTTTTAGCGGCGACATGTTAACCGCGAAATATCACCTGTAAATAGCCCCCGTAGGGCGATACCCTGCTAGGGCCACTAGGAGAAGCCAACGCACCCGACCATGGCGTTGGAGGAAGCCCTACAAAGCCCTGCGAAACCAACAATAAAGAAATTGCTGTGTACCGCCCGCGGGGGTCTGATGTTCTGTTGTTTCACTTCCCAGCAATTCAAAGTCACGCGCAAACTCATTTTTAAGTAACGATTCGCTGTACCTGACCACCTCTAGGCCGCTGCATTTCAATGGCCCATCCGGACCAAAGGTTGCAACAATCATGACCCCACCGGGCTTAAGCGCTCGACCCACCTCATCCACGTAGCTCGCGCGATCACTGGAGTCGGTTAAAAAATGGAAGACAGCCCTGTCATGCCAAAGATCGAAACGCGCTTCCCCCAAGTTGTATTGCGTGATATCGCCGACGTGCCATGCGACTGTTGACGCGCTATTTCCGAGTCTTTTCTTGGTGAAGTCAATGGCCGTTTCAGAAATATCCAACACCGACAAGTCGGTGTAGCCCCGTTCAACGAGATCATCGACCAAAGTGGACTCACCTCCACCGATATCAACGATAGACGCCTCCCTCTGCGGGCACAGTTGCTCAATCAGGCGCATTGACAAACCAAGATGAGGGGCGTACCAGCTCACCTGGTCAAAACGTTTCTGACCATAAACCCCCTCCCAGTGCTCTCGTGCTTGCATGAATCCTCAACCGTCTATCGTCGTTGATCGCTTAATTTGGCGCGAACGCAATCCCCTCAACCTCAACCAAAAACTTTGGATTGGCAAGTGCGGACACCACCAACAGGGTCGACGTGGGCCTATGCTCACCCAGTCTGCGCTTTCTGATGGCGGCGTAGTCACCTATGTCTTGGCTTCGGGTTAAAAATGAAGTGATTTTCACCAAATGACTTAACGCCATACCACCGTCGGCCAGTATCGCCTCAATCTGGTTCCACACCATCTCGGTTTGCGCGCTTATTCCCTCAGGGATACCACCGTCTCCTGCCAGTGGCACTTGGCCGGATACAAATAACCAGCGCCCAGGCTTGTCGAGTAACAACCCGTGCTGATAAGGTCCACCGGGGGCGGCGACGCTGGCGGGGTTAATTGGTTTCATTGGTGTTCATTCCTTTCAGTTGTTCTGTCTCATGTCGTGCAACATGGGTTCAAGTTCAAAACCACACGTCCCTATCATTCGGCGACGATGATGACGGTTACCTCCGCCCCCAACGTGTTGCTGATTGTGCACAGCGATTTGGTGCGCTGCTTCAGCTCGTCCATGTGCAGCTGCGACCATGTCCCAAACGCCTTTCCCCTTACTTCCACCGTTAACTTAGCGAACCGATGGGGCAAATCCAACGCCTTTTCAGCA
>RFXW01000096.1 GCA_009921245.1 Candidatus Fonsibacter lacus
CGTTGGTGTAAACGTCTTGCAGCACCGGCTGCATCACAAACAACGTAAGAAACAACGCCAAGCCCACCAACACCAGATTCGGTGGGGTTTGTGCCGTACCCAAAGCCTGACGCAGCAGCGACAGCACAATAATAAAACGCACAAACGTGGTCAGCATCAACAGCAACGAGGGCAGCAGCGTCAGCGTGGTCATCAACGCCAACAGCTGCAGCGTCAAGCTGTACTGCGTGCCACCACCGTTGCTGGTGGCTTGAATCAACGGAATGCCCGCCTGCGCCCAGGCGCCGCCCGCCACCAACATGGCCGCGCCAAGCAGCCCCCATTTAAGCGCGGATCTCACGCCGACTCCTCGGGGTGATTGGGTGTGGCGGGCCAGGTGTGCAAAGCCGTCATGGCTTGGGGCGTGGCGCCCAACAACACCTCGTGGTCGCGCACGCGCACCAGAATTAACTTTTGTCGCGTACCCACCGAATGCGTGGCCAACACCTGCATGAGCGCGTCTTGCCGCCGCAGCGCCAAGCCTTGGCCTTGCTGCAAACGGCGCAGCAACCACAGCAAAGCGCCCATCAGCACCAGCACCAAAACAAAGCTGGCGCCCATTTGCAGCCAATCCAAAGCGGGGGCGGCGTGGTTCATGGCTTACAGGTTTTTCATCCGTTCCGACGCGGGCACCACACGCGTGAGGCGAATGCCGTAGCGCTCATTCACCAGCACCACCTCACCTTGCGCGACCACGGTGTTGTTCACCAGCAAGTCCAGTGGCTCGCCGGCGATGCGGTCGAGCTCCACCACGCTGCCTTGTGTCAAGCGCATGAGGTCGCGAATTTTGATCGACGCCCGGCCCACCTCAATCGATAGGGTCACCGGTATGTTTTGCAACACCTCGGGGTTGATGGAGCCTGCGTCGTCCACCGCGGCGTCGGGTTGGGTTGGGTTGTCGGATTCACTCATGGCGATTTCACTTATGAATGGTTTTGGGGGGCAACGGGTTCAACAATCTTGATGGCAACCTGACCACCCAAGTTGCCCAACTCCACGTCAAACGCGGGCAAGTCGCAAAATAAAGCACGCCCGTAGTCTGGTTTTTTAAAGTGCAGCACTTGCCCTTCTTGCAATTGCTCCAGCTGACGCAGCGTAATGGGCAAGTGGCCCAGCAGCACCTGCATTTGCACCTCGGCGTCGTGCACCGCTTGGGCCAGATCGTCGCGCCATTGTTTGTCGCTTTCCTCGTCGCCATCGCCCGACGTCACGCGGCTGCGCAACAAGTCACGGATCGGCTTGAGTGACGCGTAGGGGTACACCAAGTCCACAAAGCCCTTGCCCGACGATGCCTGATCGGCCTCAAAACGGCTAAGTACCACCAGGTCGTTTTCGTCAGCAATTTGCGCAAATTGCGGGTTGATTTCAGAGCCCACGTGCTCCATTTCAATCGGTAACAGTGGTGACCACGCTTCACGCAGTGAGCGGAAAAACACTTCCAAAATCAGTTTAATGATCCGGGTTTCGGTGGGCGTAAACAGCCGCCCCGAAGGCAACTGACCCACGCCGCTGCCAAAGCCACCAAAAAAGCTATCGAGTGAACTAAAGATGATCGTGGGCTCAATCACGATCATGGAATACCCACGCAGCGGGTTGATGCGAATGGTGTTGACCGACAAAGGCGCCTTGAGCTCTTTTAAATAATCGCCAAAGCGCACGATTTGAACCCGGGTCGGGTTGATGCGCGGGCTGATGCGCAACACTTCCAACAGGCCCAGACGAAACAGTCGAATAAAGCGCTCGTTGATCATATCGATCGACGAGACGTTCATCCCTAAGCTGCTGTCCTCGCTGGCCAGGTCGTGCTTGCGCACCCGGGCTTGGGTATTAAAGCCCGTGTCCACCGAAATCGAGCCGTCGCCAACCCCTTGCGCCAGCGCCGCGAGTTCTTCGGGAGTAAGTAACGATTGATCGGCCATGATGCGTGGGTAATGGGTTTACTGAACCACAAATGTGGTGAAGTAGACTTCTTCGATGCCGCCAAAGTCTTCGTACTTTTCCAGCACGGCATTCACTTCGGTGCGAATGCTCGCAGCCAAGTCGCGGCGAAAGTCTGGCTTAAGCAGGTCATCTTCGGTAAGTTGACGCATCAAATCCAGCACCACCGATCGAATCGCAAACTCGTGTTTGTCTACGTTTTGAAACACCCGCTCGTCGTAATTGGTCATGAAGGCCAATTGCACCTGAATCACTTTGCGTGAATCGGTGATGTTGGCCAGCAGCTCGCGCTCCAGCTCTTTGTAGTGGTATTCAAACTTTTGCGCCTCGGGCGTTGATTTGGTGGTGCGCGATGGCACGTCTTTGGCCGGGTCCTTGGCGGCTTCGGCCTCGGCCTCAAGGGCCTTAACTTGCTCCTCGGCCGTCACCTCGGCCTTTTGATCAAAGAACCCAGTAAAAAACAATGTGCCGATCACAGCGCCTACCAGCAGCAGCAGGACCACCAGAACCAACAGAATAATCTTGATCAGGCCGCCGCCTTTTTTGCCTTCGTCTTCGGTGTCGTTTTCTTCTGCCATCTCAGCACCTTTGTTTGGTTATGTCATGCCCATACGTCCACGGCGTCATCGGCTAGGGTCGTGGGGCCACGGTTGGTCACGTTGGCGCCCTGCGACGCTTGGTCTGACGACGCCTTCTCCCCAGCCATGGGCTGCGGTGTCGGTTTTCGGTCGCCATCACCTCGTGATTCGCCTTGCACGTCCAGGCTAGCAACTTGCGTGCCTGATTGCTGCAACGCCTCTCTCAAACGGGGAAAGCTGTCCACCAACAGTTCGCGGGTCGCCGCCTGGCTGGCTTGGAACGTGGCCTCCAATTCGCCTTTGCGCATCGATAAGTCTACGTCCACCCGCCCCAAACTGGCCGGGCGTAGGGTTAACTGCATCTGCCACTGGCCTTTGCCAACCTGTTGCTGCAGGCGGCTGGCCATGGCCTCGCCCAACTGGCGCGCCAAGGCTTGGTAAGCCTCACCTTGCTTGTACCACTGCGCCGCAAAGGTCGCCGCCGGGCTGGCCACGGCCGTTGGTAGCGGCATCGGTGTCGGGGTCTGAGGGGTGCGCGGCATCGAGGCCTCGGGGCGCCATTCGTCACCCAATCCCAACTCGGTCATCAAGGCGGGATCAATCTCCAAGGCCATGACTTCAACCGCGGGTGGCCCCTGCACCTGGGGTAGCGGCACCACCCCCGCTGCTTGCGGACCACCTGAGGGGGCGGCGGTGCCTGCTGGTAACGCGGCGCCCGCCGCGTTCGGCCCGGCGCCCATGGCACCCAACAGCGGGCTGGCCTCGGTGGCGGTGGCCTGCGCCGATGGGCTCAGCGCTGCCACGCCGGGTCGCCCCTGCGCAGCGTGTGCATTCAGCCACTGCCACTGGTCGGCGGACAGACCTTGGCGATGGGCAAAGTTGGCCAAGCTTTCTGTATCGATGGTTTTAGCCGTAGTAAGTACTCGCATACCACCTGCCAGCATGTGCCAATGCAAGGCCGGGGCCTGGCTTGCGGCCGCCACTTGGGGGGCAACGGGCAGCGACGCCGGCGTAATGCCCATCCCGTCTGCGGGCGCCACGCCCAACGCCTCCGGCGCCAGGGCAGGGGCCGTCTCTGGGCCGGCAGGCAGTGGCTTGCCTTCGGCCACGGCGCCAGCGGGCTGGGTGGTGGCGGCATGCTCTGGCTCGGCGGCCCGGCTGTCATGGGCTGGCGTGCTGTCACCCGGCTGGGATGCGGCCGCCGGCCTAGGCTCAGGCCGTTGGTTGGCTTGGTCCGGGGCGTCGTCGGGCGCGTCATCGGGCGGCTGATCGGCCTGATTTTTGCTCGCCGGTGACGGTGACGGGCGTGACGCGGCGTGCCCGGCGGCGGCACTGACCTGGTCAAACAACGCGGCAAAGCCGCCGCCGGCCGCTGGGTCGGCCGCAGCCGCTGAAGAAGACGAGGGCGCCGGGGGGACGGTGGCAGAGGGTGAGACGGCAAAAGACACGCAAGGGCTCCACGAATACTAGGCGCGGTCTACTAGCAAGAATCGTGACCGGCTAGGTGTTGCCGCCCACGCGCGCGCCGAACCCGATCCAACAACCCCCCATGGCACGGGCCTTGCTTCGACCACCCTGAATGCACAACGCAAGCCCTAAAACAACACCAAAGTACACATAAATCGCATGGCCACACTCGCTTTGACGGCTCTTCGACGTTCCGTCTCTCAATTTGACTTCGCCGGACTCGGGATTCCGACGCTGGTGCTCGTCATCATGGCCATGCTGGTGTTGCCCCTGCCCCCGATGCTGTTGGATGTGTTGTTCACCTTCAACATCATCGTGGCCTTGCTGATCATCATGATCGCCATCGGCACACGCCGACCGCTGGATTTTTCTTCTTTCCCAGCGGTGTTGTTGTTTGCCACCATGCTGCGCTTGGCGCTGAACGTGGCCTCCACCCGGGTGATTTTGGTGAACGGGCACGAAGGTGGCGACGCCGCGGGCAAAGTGATTGCCGCTTTTGGTGAATTTGTTATCGCCGGCAACTACTTGGTTGGCTTCATTATTTTCACCATCTTGATGATCATCAACTTCATCGTGGTCACCAAAGGCGCGGGACGCGTATCCGAAGTGAACGCCCGCTTCACACTTGATGCCATGCCCGGCAAACAAATGGCCATCGATGCCGACCTCAACGCCGGCGTGATCGACCAAGAAACCGCCAAAAAGCGGCGCGAAGAACTGTCTCAAGAATCCGACTTCTTTGGCTCCATGGACGGCGCTTCAAAATTCGTCAGTGGCGACGCCATTGCCGGTTTGTTGATCTTGCTCATCAACATCATCGGCGGCCTGGCCATTGGCATTGCGCAACACGACCTGTCTTTTGGTGACGCCGGACGCATTTACGTGCTGCTCACCATTGGCGATGGCTTGGTGGCTCAAATCCCCAGTTTGCTGTTGTCGCTGGCAACGGCGGTGATCGTTACCCGCGTCACCACCTCACAAAGCATGACCGAACAGGCCAGCAGCCAGTTGGCCAACCCCACGGCGCTGCTGATCTCGGCCAGCATTCTGACGGTGCTGGGCTTGGTGCCCGGTATGCCGCATATGGTGTTTTTAACCCTGGCCGCCGCCGCCGCGGGGATAGCGGTGCTGCTGCTGCGGCTCAGCAACCGTGACGCACAAAGCCAAGCCGATGAAGCCAAGGCCGAGGCCGACCAGCCCAAAGAGCTCGACTGGGACGACGTTGACCAAGTCGACTTGATTGGTTTGGAAATCGGCTACGGTCTGATTCCTTTGGTCAACCCCGAAACCGGCGGACAGCTGATGACGCGGGTCAAAGGCGTGCGCAAAAAACTGTCGGCCGAATTGGGCTTTTTGGTGCAGCCGGTGCGCATACGCGATGCGCTCAACCTTGGGCCCGACACTTATCACATCGTGCTCAATGGCGTGGTGCGCGGCAAAGGCGACATCAAAGTTGGCAAAGAATTGGCAATCAACCCGGGCCGGGTATACGGCAAGCTCGAAGGCTTGGCCACCAAAGAGCCGGCCTTTGGCCTGGATGCGGTGTGGATTGAGCCCTCGCAACGCGACATGGCGCGCACCCTGGGCTACACCGTGGTCGATGCCAGCACCGCCATTGCCACCCACCTCAACAAAGTGTTGCGCGAAAGCGCCTCGCAATTGGTCAGCCACGACGAAACCCAGCAACTGCTGGACAAACTCGCCAGCCGCGCCCCCAAGCTGGTCGAAGACTTGGTGCCAGCCAAACTGCCGCTGGGTACCGTGACCCGGGTGCTGCAAAACCTGCTCGACGAGGGCGTGTCCATTCGCGACCTGCGCAGCATCATTGAAGGCCTGGCCGACCACGCAGGCCGCACCCAAGACCCCGATCAACTCACCGCTGCGGTGCGTCCCAAGCTGGGCCGCATGATTGTGCAAGGCTTGCTCGAAGATCAAGACACGCTGTCGGTGATGACGCTGGACCCCGGCTTGGAGCAACTCCTGCACAACGTCTTGCAGCAAAGCCAAGGCGGCCAAATCGTGCTTGAGCCCGAACTGGCTGAAAACCTATTCGAAGCCCTGCGCCGCGGCAGCCAAACCCTAGAGGGCGATGGCTTGGCCCCGGTGTTGGTGGTCTCACCGGCCATCCGCAGCTGGTTGGCGCGCGCCGCGCGCCACCGCGTCAGTGACCTCACCGTGCTTTCTTACAGTGAAATCCCCGACGACCAATCGGTCAAGGTGGTGCACACCGTCGAAGCCAAACCCAAAGACTAACCGGGCCAACCACGCCACGCCACTTACGAGACCCAGACCATGGAACTGCACCGCATTCTTGCTCGAGACACCCGCAGCGCCACCGAGCGCGCCATCGCGCTGCACGGCCCCGATGTCTTGGTTATTTCCAACCAGCGCGTGGGCCATCAAACCGAACTCATTGTGGCCGTCGACATGGCGCAAGCCCAGCAAGACGCGGGGTTGCCCCAGCAGCCCGAGCGCGACATGGTGCTGCACCAAGCCAACAGCGACACCGCGCGTCAAGCCAAACCCATGGCCGACTTTGGTCAAGCGCTGCAAGACTCCCTTAAACAAAGTGTGGCGGTGCTGGCCCAAAGTGCAGCGGCGCAACCCGATGCACCCCGTTTGGCGCAATCCGAGCCCCCCGCCGAGCCCGAATACACGGCTGCCCCGCGCCCCAGTGCGCCCAGCCCAGAACGCATCGAGCCCACCTGGGAGGCCAGCCGCAGCCAAGAACTGGTGGCACTGGTGCGAGAAGAAATTCAAGCGCTGCGCCAAGAGTTCAAACTTGGCCAGCAACTCAGCCCATGGCAAGACAGCCTGCCCATGGCCGCATCCATCAAACCCGTGGTGCAACACCTGCATGACGCCGGCGTACCCGCCGCCCTCAAGGCCATGCTGATCGACCGCATTCGCGAACTGGGCGACGCCGAGGCCGCCTATCACGCGATGCGCGATTTTTTATTAAGCGTGATGCCCCCAGTCGGGCACCCCATGGCGCAGCACGGCTCGCACCTCATCTTTGGTCCGTCCGGTGCAGGCAAAACACTCATGACACTCAAACTGGCCACCGCCGCGGCCCAGCGCCATGGCCACAGTCAAGTGGCGGTTGTCAGCCTGGCCGACGGCAAAACCGGGGCCTGGGGGCAGTTTCAGTTGCTCGCCGCACAAGCCGGCATCGACTGCTTTCGCGCCAGCGACACCGCCACCCTGACCTTGATTCAAGAAGACTTGCAAAGCCGCCAGGCCATATTCATTGACACGCCAGGGGTCGCCTTTGAGCGCCAATTGGGCGAGCTCACCCAACAATTGCCAGGGGCCCAATGCCACGCGGTGTTGCCGGCTGATGCCTCGATCGCCAGCGTCAAGCGCGTCAGTCAGGCGCACCGCTGGGACAGCCTCATGGTGAGCAAG
>RFXW01000097.1 GCA_009921245.1 Candidatus Fonsibacter lacus
GACCTTAATCAATTTTTGGGCCACCAGCTGCACCAGCTGCGTGGCTGAAATGCCCGATTTGGCCAGCACCTACCAGCGCTATCAAGCTCAAGGCTACGAAACGATTGCCGTGGCCATGCAGTACGACCCACCAGCCTTTGTGGTGAACTTTGCGCAAACCCGCCAACTGCCGTTCAAAGTAGCCATTGATCACACCGGCGCCGTCGCCCGTGCATGGGGCGACGTGCAACTGACGCCCACCAGTTTTTTGCTCGATCAATCGCTGCGGGTGGTAAAGACCTACGTCGGCCCACCCAACTTTGAGGCCTTGCACGGGCTGATTGAGTCGCTGCTGAAAGCATGAGCGCCACAGAACCTCCGGGGCATGTGGTTCGGGTGTGGGACCTGCCCACCCGCGTCACCCATTGGGGACTGGCGGCGCTGGTGGTGGTCATGGTGATCACAGGCCAAGTCAACGGCGACTGGCTGGTGTGGCACATGCGGGCCGGCTATGCGGTGTTCACGCTGTTGCTTTTTCGGTTGGGCTGGGGCGTGCTGGGTGGCCATTGGTCACGGTTTGCGCACTTTTCGTGGCGTTGGCCGGTTGGGCAACGGCCTTGGGCACACGCCGAAGCGGTTGGCCACGCGCACACCGGCAGCTGGTCGGTGTTGGCGCTTGGGTTGCTGCTGGCTTTGCAGCTCGGCTCTGGCCTCATGACCGACGATGACTTTTTATACGCCGGGCCACTGGCGGCCTACGTTGACAGCGCGTGGGTGAGTCAAATGTCGTGGTTTCACACCGAGCCTGGCAAGCTCTTGCTGCTGGCCTGGGTGCTGGCCCACGTGCTGGCCATTGTTTTTTGGCAGCGCCGCGGGCACCGCTTGTTGCCGGCGATGTGGCACGGCAACAAGGCCTGGCCCGTGGTGGTGCCGCAAAGCAAAGACAGCTGGCGCAGCCGCGCCCTTGCCCTGGTATGGCTTGCGGTTTGCGGCATACTGGTGACTTTGGCTGTGCAAGCGTTGCGCTAGGCATTGCCAACAGCCATGGCTTGGTATGCCCACTGACCCCACCCCCCACATTGCCCTAACCGAAGCCACCTCGGGCCAAGCGCTGGAGGCGGTGCGCGGACTGTTTCATGACTACGCGCTGGCGCTGGGGGTGGACTTATCGTTTCAAGGGTTCACCGAAGAATTGGCCACGCTACCCGGTGACTACGCCCACCCCGGCGGTGGCCTGTTTTTGGCATGGGTTGATGAACAAGCCGCCGGATGTTGCGCGTTTCGTCCGCTACCCGATGCGGGCTACCCCAACGCGTGCGAAATGAAGCGCCTGTACGTGGCGCCTGCGTTTCGGCGCTTTGGCCTGGGGCGTATGCTGGTGGACCACACCTTGGCCATGGCCCGCAGTGTCAACTACAGCCACATGCTGCTGGACACGCTGGACGACATGGAGGCCGCACGGGCCTTGTACCGCGACAGCGGGTTTGTGGAAATCGAACCGTACTACCACAACCCGCTGCCCGGGGCGCATTACCTGATGGTTAAGCTGTAGCCTGCTGCGCTTGCGCGAGCAGGGTATCGGCGTCGCTGACCTCGAATTGCCCTGCGCCTTCAACGTTGAGCGTTTGCACCACACCGTCTTTGATCAGCATGGAGTAACGTTTGCTGCGCAAGCCCATGCCGCGCGCGTTCAAATCAAGGGTTAAGCCGACCGCCTTTGAAAATTCAGCGCTGCCGTCGCCCATCATGCGAACCTTACCAGCGGTGCCTTGATCACGGCCCCAGGCGCCCATAACAAAGGCATCGTTGACGCTGACGCACCACACCTCATCGACACCCGCGGCACGCAAGGCCTGGTGCTGCTCGATGTAACCGGGCACGTGCTTGGCTGAACACGTGGGCGTGAAGGCCCCCGGTAGCGCGAACAGTGCAATGGTTTTGCCAGCGGCAGCTGCGGTTACTTCCACGGGGTTAGGGCCAATGCTGCAGCCATTGCCCTCCTCTTCAACGTATTCGTACAACGTGGCCGAGGGCAGCTTATCACCGACTTGAATCATGGCAAATCCTTAAAAAAAAGCGAGATCCCGATTGTCGGGTATCTCGCGGTGTGCCTGTTGTAGGAAGCCGCTAAAGCACCCTAACCAGAAAGATTAAACCAAGGCGGCCTTTTGCACCAAGCGCGTGGCCACCCAGTTTTTGGTTTTGGATTTGGGCGCCGACTCGGCGATTTCGATGAGGTCACCCAGCTTGTACTCGCCTTGTTCGTCGTGGGCGTGGTATTTGCTGGAACGCATCACGATTTTGTTGTAGAGCTCGTGCTTGACACGGCGCTCCACCAACACGGTCACGGTTTTGTTGCGCTTGTCGCTAACCACACGGCCAACCAGCGTGCGGGTACGGGTTTGTTGTGCTTCGGTCATGTAAGCTCCTTACCCTGCTTGCTTTTGGGTGAGTATGGTTTTGGCCCGTGCAATGGAGCGGCGCGTCTGGCGCAAGGTCGCGGTGTTGCTGAGCTGCTGCGTGGCTTTTTGCATACGCAGACCAAAATGGGCTTTCTGTAGCGATTTGATTTCTTGTTCCAAACCGGCCACGTCTTTTTGCCGTAATTCTTCTGATTTCATCGTTGGCTCCTTATTGACCCAACATACGGGTAACAAACGTGGTGCGCAGCGGCAACTTGGCCGCGGCCAAGGCAAACGCCTCGCGCGCAAGCTGCTCGGGTACGCCCATGATTTCGTACAACACTTTACCTGGCTGAATTTCGGCCACGTAAAACTCGATGTTGCCCTTGCCGTTGCCCATACGAACCTCAGCAGGCTTTTGTGTGATTGGCTTGTCGGGAAACACACGAATCCAAATACGCCCACCACGCTTAACGTGGCCTCGATTTGGCGGGCGGTTAGACGGCCACGATCGGTCGACTTAAGACCGAACTCACCGAATGCCACGCTGTTGCCACGCGTGGCGATGCCGGTGTTACGGCCCTTGTGTTCCTTGCGGTACTTACGACGCGCAGGTTGCAGCATGCTTATTCTCCTTTGCCGTCCGCAGCAGCAGCGGGCGCGGCTTTACGTACGCGCTTAACGGCGGGTTTTGCCTCGGTGGTTGCCTCGGCGGGTTTGTCACTGCCATCGTCTGGGGCGCCAGCGGCACGACGGGTCGTGCCACGACGGGCGCCATCGCGACGCGGGCCACGTGGTTTGCGCTCTTCTTCTTGGCGTGGCTCGGCAACCACTGGCGCGTCACCGCGGCCCAGGGTGTCGCCCTTGTATACCCACACCTTCACGCCAATGATGCCGTACGTGGTGGCGGCTTCGGAAAAGCCGTAATCAACGTCGGCACGCAGGGTGTGCAGTGGCACGCGACCTTCGCGGTACCACTCGGTACGCGCGATTTCGATGCCGTTAAGACGCCCTGACGACATGATTTTGATGCCTTGAGCACCCATGCGCATGGCGTTTTGCATGGCACGCTTCATGGCGCGGCGGAACATGATGCGTTTTTCCAGCTGCTGCGTGATGCTGTCGGCGATCAGCTTGGCATCGATTTCGGGCTTGCGCACCTCTTCGATGTTGACCGCGACGGGTACACCCAGTTGGTCGCTGAGGTCTTTTTTCAAACGCTCGATGTCTTCACCTTTGCGGCCAATCACCACCCCCGGGCGTGCCGAAAAAATGGTGATGCGCGCGTTTTTGGCTGGACGCTCAATTTGCACGCGCGACACCGCGGCGTTTTTGAGTTTCTTTTTCAGGTACTCGCGCACCTTGATGTCTTCGGCCAACATGCCCGCAAAATTGCGGTTGCTGGCGTACCAACGGCTGGCCCAATTACGCGACACCGCAAGGCGGAAGCCGGTGGGGTTGATTTTTTGTCCCATACTGGTGTGACCTCTTAGTTGCCAACCGACACGTAAATGTGACAGGTGGGCTTGCTGATGCGGTTGCCTCGGCCTTTGGCGCGTGCCGTGAAGCGCTTAAGTGTGGCGCCTTGCTCAACGTGAATGGTTTTAACCTTCAACTCGTCGATGTCGGCGCCATCGTTATGCTCGGCATTGGCAATGGCGGATTCGAGCGCCTTTTTCACGATGCCAGCGGCCTTCTTTTGGGTGAAAGTGAGGATGTTGAGTGCCTGGTCAACCTTTTTGCCACGAATCAGGTCGGCCACCAAGCGCCCTTTGTCTACAGAGAGGCGCACGCCTCGTACAACACAGCGGGTTTCCATCATGCGTCCTTATTTCTTGGCCTTTTTGTCGGCCGGGTGGCCCTTAAAGGTGCGGGTCAGTGAGAACTCGCCCAACTTGTGCCCCACCATTTGGTCGGTGATGTACACCGGCACATGCTGGCGGCCGTTGTGCACAGCAATCGTCAGTCCGATGAACTCGGGCAGGATGGTGGAACGACGCGACCAGGTTTTGATTGGCTTTTTGTCGTTGGTTGAAACAGCCTTTTCCGCCTTGACCATCAAGTGGTGGTCTACGAATGGGCCTTTTTTCAGTGAACGGGTCATGTGCTGGCCTCTTACTTCTTACGACGCGACACGATCATGTTTTGCGTGCGGCGGTTGTTGCGGGTGCGGTAGCCCTTGGTGAGGTTACCCCATGGGTCCACCGGCGCTTGCGCTTCGCCGGTACGACCCTCACCACCACCATGGGGGTGGTCGATTGGGTTCATGGCCACGCCACGCACCGTGGGACGAATACCCAGCCAGCGCTTGGCACCGGCTTTGCCCAAGCGGCGCAGGCTGTGTTCGGCGTTGCCAACCTCGCCTATGGTGGCGCGGCACTCAATGTGAACCTTGCGCACCTCGCCCGAGCGCATGCGCACCTGCGCGTACACACCCTCGCGCGCCATCAGCACCGCCGAGGTGCCCGCTGAGCGCGCAATTTGCGCGCCTTTGCCAGGCATGAGCTCAATGCAATGAATGGTTGAGCCCACCGGAATGTTGCGGATGGGTAAGGTGTTGCCCGAGCGAATCGGCGCCTCAGAACCCGACACCAAGGTGGCGCCAACTTCTAGGCCGCGCGGCGCAATGATGTAGCGGCGCTCGCCATCGGCGTAGCACAGCAACGCAATGTGGGCGCTGCGGTTGGGGTCGTACTCAAGCCGCTCAACCTTGGCTGGAATGCCGTCTTTGTTGCGTCGAAAGTCAACCACACGGTAGTGGTGCTTGTGACCGCCACCCTTGTGACGGGTGGTGATACGACCCTGGTTGTTACGCCCCGAGCGCTGGTGTTGCGGCTCAAGCAAAGGCGCGTAGCCCGGGCCTTTGTGCAAGTGGTCGCGCGTGATTTTGACGACCGCACGACGCCCCGCTGAGGTGGGTTTGGTTTTAACGACAGCCATGATTACGCAGCCTCCCCGCTGAAGTTAAGCTCTTGGCCTGGCTTGAGCGTGACAAAGGCTTTGCGCACGTGGTCACGGCGCCCCTCGATACGGCCAAAGCGCTTGGTTTTGCCCTTTTGGTTCGCCACGGTCACACCCTTGACCTCAACCTTGAACAGCATTTCTACTGCCGCCTTGACTTCGTGCTTGGTGGCGTCGCGCAGCACCTTGAACATCACGGTGTTGGTGCCTTCGGCGATGCGGGTGGCCTTTTCTGAAATGATCGGGGCCACCAACACTTGCATCAAGCGGCCTTCGTTGTGGGCAGCGGTGCTCATGCGAACATCTCCTGCAATTTGGCCAACGCCGACTGGGTGACGACGACCTTTTTGTAAAACACCAACGACAGTGGGTCGGCGTAACGCGGTTCAACCACCAACACGTTGGGCAGATTGCGCGACGCGAGGTACAGGTTCTCGTCGATGTCATCGGCGATCACCATGACCGAGCTGAGATTCATGGACTTGAACTTGGCTGCCAACAGCTTGGTTTTGGGCGCCTCAACCGACAAGCCGTCGACCACCGCCAACCGACCGTCTTTGGCCAGCTTAGACAAAATCGAGCGCATGCCGGCGCGGTACATTTTTTTGTTGACCTTGTGGCCAAAGTTTTCGTCTGGGCTGTTGGGGAAGGCACGACCACCTCCACGCCAAATGGGCGACGAGGTCATACCGGCACGGGCGCGGCCGGTGCCTTTTTGACGAAACGGTTTGGCCGTGGTGTGGCTGACCGTGGCGCGGGTTTTTTGCGCACGGGTACCTTGACGTGCGTTGGCTTGATAAGCCACCACAACCTGGTGCACCAAGGCTTCGTTGTATTCACGCCCGAATACGGTGTCGGAGACCTCAATCTGTGAGGCCGCGCCGCCGGCGCCGTTGAGTAGTTCGACTTGCATCAGTTGGCTCCTGAGGCGGCTTTAACGGCCGGGCGTACGGTGACAAACCCACCACGCGCACCTGGAATGGCGCCGCGAATCAAAAGCAGCTGGCGCGCCTCATCGACACGAACCACATCAAGGTTTTGCACCGTGACGGTGGCATCACCCAAGTGACCCGACATTTTTTTACCCGGAAACACGCGGCCAGGGTCTTGCGCCATGGAAATAGAACCGGGGGCGCGGTGCGAAATACTGTTACCGTGCGACGCACGCTGCGACGAAAAGTTGTGCCGTTTGATGGTGCCGGCGTAGCCTTTACCAATGGAGCGACCTTGTACGTCGACCTTTTGGCCTTGCGCGAAAACGGCTTGGGCTGGCACCGTGGCGCCTGCACCGTATTGATCGGCCACCTCTTGGCTGACACGAAATTCTTGAAGCAG
Source organism: Candidatus Fonsibacter lacus (assembly GCA_009921245.1). Taxonomy (GTDB): domain Bacteria; phylum Pseudomonadota; class Gammaproteobacteria; order Burkholderiales; family Burkholderiaceae_C; genus RS62. Next base: position 6,678 of record RFXW01000097.1, read on the forward strand.
TTCGCCGGCTTCAACGCCAGCCTTGGCCAAGTGGCCAGCCTCTGGCTTGGTCACGCGGCTGGCGCGACGCTTGCCGTACGCCACTTGCAGCGCCACGTAACCGTCGCGTTCGGCGGTTTTAACTTGGGCCACCCGGTTGTTTGCCACGTCGATCACGGTCACGGGCACCGCCACACCGTCGTCGGTGAATAGGCGCATCATGCCCACTTTTCGACCCAACAACCCCAAAGCGTTGCTAAGACTCATTTTTTTCTCCGTTCCCGACTTCAATTGGCCGGGCCTGATGGGTTTGGCCGTGATAAATCACGGCGAAGCCCTCGATTCTACTGTAATTTGATCTCGACGTCCACGCCTGCGGCCAAATCGAGTTTCATGAGCGCGTCCACCGTTTTGTCGGTGGGGTCCACGATGTCCATCAACCGCTGGTGGGTGCGGATCTCGAGCTGGTCTCGGCTGGATTTGTTGACGTGCGGCGAGCGCAAAATGTCAAAACGCCGCATGCGGGTGGGCAGTGGCACGGGGCCACGCACAATGGCCCCGGTGCGCTTGGCGGTATCAACAATTTCAGCCGCTGAGGCGTCAATCAGCTTGTAATCGAATGCCTTAAGGCGAATACGAATGCGTTGTTTTTGCATGGCGTTTGACCTTAAGCAATGATTTTGGCGACCACGCCGGCGCCGACGGTGCGTCCGCCTTCGCGGATCGCAAAGCGCAGGCCTTCTTCCATCGCAATCGGGGCAATCA
>RFXW01000098.1 GCA_009921245.1 Candidatus Fonsibacter lacus
CGTACTTGCGCCCCGTGGCTTTGGCAATGCTTTGCCCAAGCGAGGTTTTGCCCACACCCGGCGGGCCCACCAAGCACAAAATAGGCGCCTTAAGCTTATCCACCCGTTGTTGCACGGCAAGGTACTCAAGAATGCGCTCTTTCACCTTTTCCAGGCCAGCGTGGTCGGCGTTGAGCGTGCCCTCGGCGGCGGGTAGATCGTGCTTAACCTTGGTTTTCTTTTGCCACGGCAGGTTGAGCAGCACGTCAAGGTAGTTACGCACCACCGTGGCCTCGGCCGACATGGGCGACATGAGCTTGAGCTTTTTAAGCTCGCCTTCGGCCTTTTTGCGCGCTTCTTTGCTCAGCCGCGCGGTTTTAATTTTTTTCTCTAGCTCTTCGATGTCGGCGCCTTCTTCGCCTTCACCCAGCTCTTTTTGTATGGCCTTAACTTGTTCATTAAGGTAGAACTCGCGCTGATTTTTTTCCATCTGGCGCTTGACGCGACCTCGGATGCGCTTGTCTACATTAAGGATGTCAACTTCTCGCTCGATTTGCGAAAACAGCTGCTCCAAACGCGGCTGAATATCAGCCATGTCTAGGATTTCTTGCTTGGCTTCAATCTTGAGCGGCAGGTGCGCGGCAATGGTGTCGGCCAAGCGACCCGGCTCGTCGATGCTGCTGATGGAGCTAAGAATTTCAGAAGGGATTTTTTTGTTGAGTTTGACGTACTGATCAAACTGCTGCATCAGCGCGCGGCGCAGCGCCTCGATTTCGGTATCGGGCAAGTCCACTTCGCGCTGATCGTCGGGCGGCAAGGGCACCACGCGCGCCACAAAATAGTCTTCGGTTTCTTCAAGCTCATCAACCTTGGCGCGCTGTATGCCCTCCACCAGCACCTTCACCGTGCCGTCGGGCAGCTTAAGCATTTGCAAGATAGACGCCACGCAACCCATGGCAAACATGTCGTCCACCGAAGGCTCGTCTTTGGCTGCGCTTTTTTGCGCCACCAACATGATGCGGCGCTGCGCCTCCATGGCGTGTTCCAAGGCCTTGATGCTTTTGGCCCGCCCCACAAACAGCGGGATCACCATGTGCGGAAAAACCACCACGTCGCGCAGTGGCAAAAGCGGCAGCTCGGTGAGTTCAGAAGGCAGAGATTCTTGTCCAGACATAGGCGCAGTTGTTAGGCCTTTTTGGCCGCCTCGCGGTAAACCAGCAACGGGGGCTTGTTGTCTTGGATGGTGGACGACTCCACCACCACTTTCTCCACATCGTTCATGCTGGGCAGTTCAAACATGATGTTGAGCAACGATTGCTCTAGGATGGAGCGCAAACCCCGGGCACCGGTTTTGCGCTCCAGCGCCTTGTGCGCAATGGCCTGCAGGGCGTCTGGCCGCACCTCGAGCTCGGCGCCCTCCAGTGCAATGAGTCGGCCGTATTGCTTGACCAAGGCGTTTTTGGGTTCGGTCAGGATTTGCACCAACGCGTCTTCGCTGAGTTCGTCAAGCGCAGCCACCACTGGCACCCGACCCACAAACTCTGGGATCAGGCCAAACTTAACCAAATCTTCGGGCTCAACTTCGCGAAAGGTGTCGGTCACGCTGCGTTCTTGCTTGCTGCGTACCGTGGCGCCAAAGCCCATGCCACCGGTTTCGGTGCGGTTTTCTATGATTTTTTCTAGCCCCGCAAAGGCCCCGCCGCAAATAAACAAAATGTTGCTGGTGTCGACCTGCAGAAAATCTTGGTTGGGGTGTTTGCGGCCGCCTTGGGGCGGAATGGAGGCCATGGTGCCCTCAATCAGCTTAAGCAGCGCCTGCTGCACGCCCTCGCCCGAGACGTCGCGGGTAATGGATGGGTTGTCTGACTTGCGCGAAATTTTGTCGATTTCGTCGATGTACACAATGCCTTGCTGCGCTTTGGCCACATCGTAATTGCAGCTTTGCAACAACTTGGCCACGATGTTCTCAACGTCTTCACCCACGTAACCGGCTTCGGTAAGCGTGGTGGCGTCGGCCAACACAAAGGGCACGTTGAGTTCGCGCGCCAGGGTTTGGGCCAACAAGGTTTTGCCTGAGCCGGTGGGGCCAATCAGCAACACGTTGCTTTTGGCAATTTCTACATCGTCTTTACCGGCCGGGTGGCGCAGGCGCTTGTAATGGTTGTACACCGCCACCGACAGCGCGCGCTTGGCCTGTTCTTGGCCAATGACGTAGCCATCAAGCTGGGCCTTGAGCTCAGCCGGGGTGGGCAGGGCGTCGGATTTGTCTTTTTTGATTTCCGCGCCGGGTAGCTCATCGCGGATGATGTCGTTGCACAGGTCTATGCACTCATCGCAAATAAACACCGAAGGTCCGGCGATGAGTTTTTTAACCTCGTGCTGGTTTTTGCCACAAAACGAGCAGTACAAGCTCTTTTCGCTTCCAGCGCCTTTTTTGTCAGCCATCAGGGTGTGCTTTTAGCCGTTGAAGGTAAGAAGTGAACCCATCATACGTTACTTGCCGCAGCCGCGGCGGCTGCGTCGCGGTTGTTAATAACCTGGTCGATGAGGCCGTAGGTTTGTGCCTCTTCGCTGGACATAAAGTAATCGCGGTCGGTGTCGGCTTCGATTTTTTCAATCGGCTGGCCCGTGCGCTCGGCCAAGATGCGGTTGAGGTCGGCCTTGAGGCGAAGAATCTCGCGGGCTTGGATTTGAATGTCGGTGGCCTGCCCCTGGGCTCCACCCAGCGGCTGGTGAATCATGACGCGCGAGTTGGGCAAGGCAAAACGCTTGCCCTTGGCACCGGCGGCCAACAAAAACGCGCCCATGCTGGCTGCCATGCCAATGCACAGGGTGGAGACGTCGGGCTTGATGAAGTTCATGGTGTCAAAAATGGCCATGCCCGCGCTGACCGACCCACCCGGCGAGTTGATGTACAGGTGAATGTCTTTGTCGGGGTTTTCACTTTCCAAAAACAACAACTGCGCCACCACCAAGTTGGCGGTTTGATCGTTGACGCCGCCCACCATGAACACCACCCGCTCTTTGAGCAAACGCGAGTAGATGTCGTAGGCGCGCTCACCACGCCCAGATTGTTCGATCACCATGGGCACCATGCCCAGTGCTTGTGTTTCGATGGCACTCATGTTTTTGACTCCGAGGGTTGCCGAGGCGTTACTGCCCCATGACTTCTTCAAAGGGTACCACCTCGTCAACGACCTTGGCCTTGGACAGGACATGTTGGGTGACGTTGCGCTCAATCACCACCGACTCCACCTCGGCCATGCGCTGGCGGTCGCTGCCATACCAGCGAATCACGTCGGCCGGGCGCTCGTACGCTGAGGCGATTTGTTCAATGTGCGCTTGCACCTGATCGGGCTTGGCTGCCAAGTCGTGCTGTTGCACCAACTCGGCCACGATCAGGCCGAGTCGCACGCGGCGCTGGGCTTGCTCGCGAAACATGTCTTCGGGCAACGGCGCTTTGTCGGCGTCTTTGATGCCGCGCTGCTTAAGCTCGGCGCGGGCGTTTTCCATCATGCGCTGGATTTCGTCTTTCACGCTGGCCTGCGGCAGCTCGAGTTCGGCGTTGTCTGCCAACACCTGCAGGGCCGCGCTTTTGTTGCGGGCTTCAAGTCGGGTGTCGAGTTCGCGCGCAAGGTTTTTTTGAATGTCGGCGCGCAGGTCGTCCATTTGCCCAGACTCAACCCCCAAGGCCTTAATAAAGGCTTCGTCCACCTCGGGCAGGTGCGCGCCTTCAAGGCGCTTGAGGGTGATCACAAAATCGGCGGTTTTACCGGCCACTTCTTTGCCTTGGTAATCTTCGGGAAAAGCCAGCGGAAAGGTTTTGCTTTCGCCCACTTTCATGCCGGCAGCGGCCTCTTCAAAGGCGGGCAGCATTTGGCCCTCACCCAAGACAAAACGAAAATCGCTGGCCTGGCCACCTTCAAACGCCACGCCGTCGATGCTGCCGGCAAAGTCCACCGTCAGCTGGTCGCCATCGGCGGCGGCGCTGCCCTGCGCACGCTCGGCGAATGAGCGGCGCTGTTTGCGCAGCAGCTCAACCGTTTTGTCAACCGCATCGGCCGGTACTTCGCTGGTTGCGCGCTTGACTTCCACGCCGCTTAGGTCGGCCAGTTTGACTTCGGGAAACACCTCAAACACGGCGTCAAAGTGCAGCTCGCCCTCGGGCGCACCTTCTTTTTCGGTGATGCTGGGCGTGCCTGCCACGCGCAATTGGGCTTCGGTGGCGGCGTCGCCAAAGGCCTGCCCCACTTTTTCGTTTACCACTTCCATGTGCACCGAGGCGCCGTACATTTTGGCCACCACACCGAGCGGTACCTTGCCCGGCCGGAACCCGTCCATTTTGACTTGGCGGGCCATTCGCTTAAGCCTGGCCTCAACTTCTTGGGCCAGGGCTTGCGCCGGTACCGTTAGCGTGATTTTGCGCTCCAGTTTGTCCAGCGTTTCAACGGTTACCGCCATGGGTCCACTCCTATCTTGAATAAATTGTTTTTTGTTGGTTGGTGGTGCGCGGGGGGGGACTCGAACCCCCACACCCTTAACGGGCGTCAGGACCTAAACCTGGTGCGTCTACCAATTTCGCCACCCGCGCTTAGCCAAACCCCCTATTGTACGGGCCCAAGCAAGCGACAATACGGGCCATGCAGAACCACGCCGTGGGGCACTACGAGAACTTTCCGGTGGCCAGTTGGCTGTGCCCGCCCAAGCTGCGCCCGGTGCTGCGCGCGCTGTACGCTTTTGCGCGCCACGCCGACGATCTGGCAGACGAGGGCGACGCGCCCGCGACGCAGCGTTTGGCGGCATTGCAAGCACTTGACGAGGGGCTGCTGGCCTTGGCCCAAAACCCAGCGCAGGCTGAACTGCCACCGGTGGTGGCGGCGCTGGCGCCGCACTGGCAGGCTTGGCAAATGCCGCTGCAGCCACTGCGGGATTTGCTGGACGCCTTCGCCCAAGATGTGCGCCACAGCGCACACGGCCTGCGCTACGCCAACGACGCGGCGTTGCTGGCGTATTGCGCACGGTCAGCCAATCCGGTGGGGCGCTTGGTGCTGCATTTGGCGGGCGTGCACGAGCCGCACGCGCTGGCGCAGAGCGACGCCATTTGCACCGGGCTGCAGCTGATTAACTTTTGGCAAGATTTGTCGGTGGACGGGCCTCGCGGTCGCTTTTACATTCCCCAGTCGCGCTGGTTGGCGGTGGGCTTGCCGGGCGACACCGACCCCGCACAGGCCCCGGCGGCGCAGGCCCGGGCCGTGATCACGGCGCTGGTGGCCGAGGCACGCGGCCACCTGCTGCGCGGCGCGCCTTTGGCGCGGCGCGTACCGGGCCGGCTTGGCTTGGAGCTGCACGCCGTGGTCGCCGGTGGCCTGCGGGTGTGCCAACGTGTGGAACGCATGGCACCGCCATCGTGGCAACAGCGTCCGGTGTTGGGCTGGACCGATGGCCCCGCCTTGCTGCTGGGTATGGGTCGGCTGGTGTGGCGTGGCTACACTCAGAAGCCATGAGCGCTTACGACACGCCCCAGCAATATGTGCAGGCCAAAGCCGCCGCCTCGGGCAGCAGTTTTTACTATGCGTTTATGTTTTTGCCGCCTGCACGGCGGGCTGCAATTACGGCGTTTTATGCGTTTTGCCGTGAGGTTGACGACATCGTAGATGAAGTGCACGACCCCAGCGTGGCGCAAACCAAGCTGGCCTGGTGGCGCACCGAAGTGCAGCGCCTGGCCGATGGGCAGCCCAGCCACCCGGTTACGCAAGCGTTGCAACCGCATGTGGTGCCGCTGGGCATTCCGTTGCATGCCCTGTGGGGCGTCATCGACGGCTGCCAACAAGACTTGCAGCAAACCCGCTACGCCACTTTCTCGGATTTACAAGGCTACGCGCATTTGGTGGCGGGGCTGGTGGGCGAAGCGGCCGCCCATATTTTTGGTCAAACACAAGCGGCCACCACCACCTACGCGCACACGCTGGGGCAGGCGTTGCAGCTCACCAACATCATTCGTGACGTGGGCGAAGACGCGCGCCGTGGTCGGGTGTATTTGCCGCAACAAGACATGCAAACCTACGGCGTTACCGACAACGATTTGCTGGCCGCACAAACCAGCCCCGCCTTGGCCAAGCTGCTGGCATTTGAAGCGCAGCGCGCCTTGGCGCTTTACGATCAGGCACTGGCGGCGCTACCTGAGGCCGATCGCCGCGCGCAAAAGCCAGGCCTGATGATGGCCAGCATTTATCGCCACTTGCTGCTCAGCATGCAGGCTGAAGGCTTTGGCGTGCTGCAGCGCCGCGTCACCATGACGCCGCTGCGCAAACTGTGGCTGGCGTGGCGGGTGCAAGCACTGGGGTGGGTTTGGTAGGCGCGCGCCGGCGCGTGGCCGTGATTGGTGCGGGCTGGGCGGGCTGCGCCGCGGCGGTGCGCGCCGCTCAACAAGGCTGGGATGTCACCCTTTACGACATGGCACCGCAGGTGGGTGGCCGAGCCCGGGCGCAACAACCCAACCTGGCGCACAGCCGCGACAACGGCCAACACATCATGCTGGGCGCGTACCGCCACACCCTGCAGGCCATGCGCGCCGTGGATGTGCAGCCGAAAGCGGTGTTTGATCTGCGTCCACTCGACTTGCGTTTGCCCGATGGCAGCGGCTTGCGCATGCCACGTTGGCCTGGCGTGCTGCCGGCAACCTTAGCCGGCGCGTGGGCTTTGGTGTGCACCAAGGGCTGGCCGTGGTCGGCCCGCTGGGCCTTGGCTCGAGCGCTCAACCAATGGACGCATCCACGCTATGCCCCTTGGCCCGGACAAAACGTGGCGCAGCTAACCCATGCATTGCCGGCGGTGGTGCAACGCGAGTGGGTCGAGCCGCTGTGCGTCAGCGCGCTTAACCTGCCCCCGGCCCAAGCCAGCGCAGAAGTGTGGATACGCGTGCTGGCCGACGCCTTGGGCGGCTCCTGCGCGCAGGCCATGGTGTACCTGCCCAAGCAGCACCTAAGCGCGTGCTTCCCCGAGCCGGCGCGCCGTTGGTTGCTTGCCCAGGGTGCACAGGTGCGCCTGGGGCATCGCGTGCAAAGCCTAAGCCACCAAAACAACCGGTGGCGGTTAAGCGACGACAGCACACACGATGCCGTGGTGCTGGCCTGTGGCGCGCCACAGG
>RFXW01000099.1 GCA_009921245.1 Candidatus Fonsibacter lacus
ATGCAGGATGCGTTGGATTTTTTGCAGCGCGCGCGCGAGGCGCTGGGGCCGACGCTGGGGCAGGCCCACCTGTATGCCCCGGTGCCGGCGCCGATGGCGCGCCTGGCTGGGCGCGAGCGGGCTCAAATGCTGCTGGAATCAGACCGGCGACCACACACCCGGGCCGCAGCCCACAGGGTCAAGCAGCATTTACTTTCCATGCCGCGCCAAGGCGTGCTGCGCTGGGCCATTGACATGGATCCGCTGCAAATTTAACCCCACATTGGACTTTGACGCAGGCCGTAGACCGCCGCCGAGAAGGTGACAAAGGCCAAGACCGTGGTGAGCAAGATGATGCGCGCGATGCGCCCGGTGTCGGCGTTGAAACGCTCGGCCAGCATGGAGACGTTGCTGGCGCTGGGCAAGGCAGCCACCAACACCAACACGGTTAAGGTCTCAAGGGCGATGGGCCAGCCCAAACGAATAAACAGCAGCCCCCCCATGAGCACCAACAACGGATGCAGCAGCAACTTGATGACAACCACGGGCCACACCGCCACGCTTGTAACCGAACCAGGGGCCACACCCTGAGCCCGGGCCAACACCGCGCCGATGGTAAAGAGCGCCGTGGGTGAGGCGGCATCGGCCAGCATCCAAACGCTTTGTTCAACGGCTTTGGGCAGCTGCCACTGCGCCGCCGAAAACCACGCCCCCAGCAAAATCGCCCAGGGCATGGGATTGCTCAGCACCCCACGCAAGGCCCGTTTGGCTGCAACGCGCGCCCCAGCCAAGCCAGCCCCGTCAAGCCTGGACAAGGCAATGCACAGCGAGCTGGTGACCACCAAATCGATCAAGATGGTAATGATGACCGGTGCCGAAACTTGCACCCCAAGCAGCCCCACCAACAACGGCACACCCATGAAACCGGTGTTGGGAAAAGCCGCCACCAATGCACCAAAAGACGCGTCGTTCCAGCCAATGGGGCCACGGCGCGTCAGCACCAGGGTGCATGCCACCACCAGCAACGAAACACTCAAGTGCAACACCCAGATCGCGGGCTGCAGCAACTGCGCCATATCGGTGGTGACGCCAAAGCGAAACAGCATGCAAGGCAGGGCGAAAAACAGCACAAAGGTGTTGAGGCCTGGAATGGCGCCCAACGGCACCCAGCCCCGCCGGGCGGCACCGTAGCCCAACAGCACCAGGGCAAAAAACGGAAACGTAACGCCAAACACATGCAACATCGTGGGGCGCATTGTCGCACCGGCTATAGTGCTCGGTTGGTTGACGCGTGACCCATGACAAATGTTTTAAATCTGGCCCAAATGCAGGCGGTTCACCACACGGGGGGGCCGTCCTTGGTACTGGCCGGTGCCGGGTCGGGCAAGACGCGGGTGATCGTGCACAAAATTGCCCACCTTTTGGCGCAGGGCACGCCGGCCGAGTCGATCGCGGCCATTACCTTTACCAACAAAGCGGCGGCCGAGATGCGCGAGCGCGCCAAAGCGCTGGCGGGTAAGGCGGCGAGCAAGGTGTTGATTTGCACGTTTCATGCATTGGGCGTGCACATGCTGCGCCAAGACGGGGAGCACGTAGGGCTTAAGCCCCAGTTTTCTATTCTTGACAGCGACGACACCCTGGCGTTGATCAAAGACTGCGGCGGCGGCACCGATTTGCCCACGGCGCGCCGATGGCAATGGACCATCAGCCGCTGGAAGAACGAGGGGCTTGACCCCGAGGCCGCCATGGCCCAAGCCAAGGACGAGGATGAACGGGTGGCCGCGCGCATCATGACGCGTTACCACGAGCGTTTGGCGGCTTATCGAAGCGTGGATTTTGACGATTTGATTTTGCTGCCGCTGCGCTTGCTGCAGCAGCATCCGGAGGTTAGAGGGCGATGGCAATCGGCCTACGCGCATTGGTTGGTGGACGAATACCAAGACACCAATGCCACGCAGTACGCGCTGCTGCAGTTGCTGGCCGGTGCGCGTGCGCGCATGACGTTGGTGGGCGACGACGACCAGTCGATTTACGGCTGGCGCGGCGCCACGCTGGACAACCTGCGGCGCTTGCCGCAGGACTACCCTGAGCTAAAGGTGATCAAACTGGAGCAAAACTACCGCTCCACCCGCGCCATTTTGCAAGCAGCCAACCAACTCATTGCGGGCAACCCCAAACTGTTTGAAAAAAAACTTTGGAGCGAGCTGGGTGAGGGAGAGGCGGTACAGGCACTGGCCTGCGACCATGAGGAGCACGAGGCCGAGCGCATGGCCGCGCGCTGGCTGACACTGCGCGCAGCCAACCCCAGCCTACGCTGGCGTGACATGGCGGTGCTGTACCGCGCCAACCATCAGTCGCGCCCGCTGGAGCAAGCGCTGCGACGGGCGCAGATTCCGTACAAAGTCTCGGGTGGCCAAAGTTTTTTTGATCGCGCCGAAATCAAAGACGTGTGCGCGTGGCTAAGGCTGTTGGTAAACCAAGACGATGACCCGGCGTTTTTACGCGCCATTGCCAGCCCCAAACGCGGCATTGGCCACCAAACCCTGGCGGCTCTGGGGACCCTGGCTCACGGTCTGCGCTTGAGCTTGTTCGATGCGCTGCATGCGCACGCGCTTGAGGCCAGTGTCACGCAGCGCGCCTACGACAACCTGCGCGGTTTTGGCCAAGAAGTTAACGCGCTGCAGTTTGCCGCCCAAGGGGCACACAACCCTGAGGCGGCGCGCGAGGTCTTGTCCGATTGGCTGAAAAATCTGGGCTACGAGCAACATTTGCATGACAGCGAGGACAGTCCGGCAGCCGCAGCCAAGCGCTGGGGCCATGTCATGGAGTTTTGCGACTGGATGGCGCAGCGTTGCCAAGGCGCTGACCCCTCGCTACGGGCGGTGAGCTTGTTGGACGTGGCACAAAGCGTGGCGTTGGCCTCAACCCTGGACGAGCGCGGCGACGACGCCGATGTGGTGACTTTATCCACGCTGCACGCGGCCAAAGGCTTGGAGTGGCCGCACGTTTGGCTGGCTGGGGTCAACGAAGACGTGCTGCCGATGCGGCGTGAAGCCGAGGTCGACCTGCCAGCGGCCGAATTGACGGCGCGCCTGGAGGAGGAACGGCGCTTGATGTACGTGGGGATCACCCGTGCCAAGCAAACCTTGGTGGTGAGCTGGCAAAACCGACGCAAACGCGCGCGCGAGTGGGTGGCGGGCAAGCCGAGTCGGTTTGTGAGCGAAATGGCGTTGGCACAGAATCAACCAACCCTTGACCCGCGTGAGCGCCTGCGGGCGTTGCGCGCGGAGTTTGCGCAACAAAACGCCCAGCAACTGGCGTCGTAGCCAAGACAGCCGCGACCACGCTTGGCAACCAAACGAGGCTTATACGTTGGCGCTGGGGGACAACGGCGGCGTGCCCTCACGCAGCCCTGGGCGGGTGGTGCGCGCGGCGTTCATCACCATGGCCAGCAACGTGTAATAGCCGTTGATGCCCAACAAATCCACCACCCCATGTTCGCCTAAGCGCGCCACGGCGCGCTGCCACAAGTCGTCGTTTATGCTGCGCTGCTGCTCCAGCGCCATGCAAAAGTCGTAGACCAACGCCTCATCGGGGGTCATGGTGGTGGGCTTGTGGCCTTGCCCCAAAGCGGCCACGGTGCGTGCATCAACCCCCGCATCCAAAGCCAGTGGTGCGTGGTAGTCCCACTCCACCTGCTGACGCCAACGTTGTGCGATGACCAGTATGGCGAATTCCGTTAGCCGCTGCCCAATGGCGCTGCGGTAACGCAGGTACGCCCCCACAGCCTGAGCGTGGGTCATGAGCTCGGGGCTGCGCAGCAACGGCACAAACGGGCCGAGCAGGCCACCACGTGGGCCATTGATGACTGCTTGAGCCACCTCACGTTGAGCGGGCGTCCATGCGTCGGGCGGGATAGGCGGCAGGCGGTCGGTTGGATCGGTCATAGGGATGGCGTGAAAAAAAATTATGATGATGCCATTGCTTGCTGTTTTGCGCCAACGCTTATGTCAAACACTTCTTTTAGTCTCAGCGGCCAAGTGGCCTTGATTACCGGCGCCAGCCGGGGCATAGGGCGCGCCATTGCCCAAGCCTACGCCGCGCAAGGCGCGTCTTTGTGCCTAACGGCGACCAACCTTGAGCTGCTCGAGCAGCTGCAACAAGCGCTGGACCTGCCGCCGCAACGCTGCACGATCCAAGCGCTGGACGTGCGCGACGCCCAGGCTTGGCAGGCTACGCTGCGCCACATGGAGCAAACCGTGGGTACGCCCACGGTGTTGGTGAACAACGCCGGCGTTTACCTAGGCAAGCCGTTTCTTCAGTACGCGCCGCAGGATTTTCAACAGCTGCTGGACGTTAATTTTTTTGGGGTGCTGCACGGTATGCAAGCGGTGCTACCTGGCATGATGGAACGCGGCTGGGGGCGCATCATCAACGTCGGCTCGACCGCCGGCAAATGGGGCTCGCGCAACCAAAGCGCCTACAACGTGAGTAAGCATGCGGTGGTCGGTCTGACGCGCTGCGTTGCGCTTGAGGCGGCGGCCAGCGGTGTGACTGTTAACGCCATTTGCCCGGGTTTTATTCAAACCGACATGGTGGAAAACCTCAAGCGCGAGGCGGCGCAAAGCACCGGGGCCGACCCCGAGGCCTTGGTGCAAGCGCTGTTGACCCGTGTGCCCATGGGACGCGTGTTGCAGCCCGATGAGGTGGCAAGCTTGGCGGTGTATTTGGCGCTGCCGGCCAGCAGCGGCATCACGGGTCAATCGATGCTGGTCGACGGTGGCATGCTGATGGTGTAGCCCCAGCAGGAGGCTACACCCTTGGCGCTAACCGGCGCGCAACCCAGCGGCCTGCACCCCTGCGGCGCAAATCGCTTCGTCTTCGTCCCCGGTGCCGCCACTGGCGCCAGCGGCGCCAAGCACCCGGCCTTGTTCATCTTGGATCAGTACCGCACCGGTTTGGGGCAAAAACTTACCCTGGGCCGTGGCCGCCAGTGTGACGAAAAAATTGGGGTTGTCGCGCGCGCGCTCGGCCAATGCTCGGCTTGAGGCGCCAAACCCAACCGCACCCCAGGCTTTGCCGCGCGCGATATCAAACCGAAACATGCTGGCGCCGTCTTCGCGGGCAAAGGCCACCAAATCGCCGCTGGCATCAAGTACCACCACCCCCATGGGTTTGAATTGCTTCTCTCTGGCATGGGCCAGTGCGCCCTGCACAATGCGTTGGGCTTGTTCAAGGGTAACGCCGTGGGTTGTGTTCATGATTGTCCTTTGGGTGTTGCTTGGGCGACGGCTTAGTGGTTTGCCCTACTGTTACCGCGTGCCGTAAACCGCCATAGTGCAGGTTGTTGATTGAATGATAGATAACCTTGACGCCTCGCATGGCTATCACCAGCCTCAACCACTATTTTGTTCGCGCCAAAGATTTGACGCAGACCAAGCAATTTTACGTCGACGTGCTGGGGTTGACCGAAATGCCGCGACCCCCTTTTCCATTTCCCGGCCACTGGCTGGGCACCAATGGTGAGGTGCAGGTGCACATTGGGCCGGCGCAACTGGAAAATCGCAGCCGTTACTACCTGGGCACGGCAGACGACGCGGCAGAAGATCAAACGGGCATGATTGACCATGTGGCGTTTGTGGCGGCCGACCCAGAGGAATTTATTGATCGCTTCACCCAGCGCGGGTTGAACTTTCGGGCCCGATCCCTGAAGGACATGAACCTGTACCAGCTGTTTGTGAAGGATCCGAACGGGCTGATGATTGAACTGAATTTCCCCGGCCTGAGCCGGCACCCACTGGTGCAGACCGAGGAATACACGGAGATGGCGCCGGCGAGCGCCACGTCGTAGCACCCTGGTGTACGGCACTTAACCAACGATGAAGGAGACAAGCATGCAAACGAATCGTAGAAAACTGTTGGGTGCCGCAGGTGCCGGTGCTTTGGTGGCCGGGGCTGCGCCCGGGCTGGCCTTGGCCGACGGACACGGGGCCATTAAGATCGGCATGAGCATGCCGCAATCAGGCCCGCTGGGCGCGGGTGGTAAAGCGGCCCTGCTGGCGCTGCGCATGTGGGTTGAGGACGTTAACGCCAAGGGTGGACTGCTTGGCCGAAAAGTCACCTTTACCTACTACGACGACCAAGGCAACCCGGCCAAAACGCCAGGCATTTACACCAAGCTGCTGGACGTAGACAAGGTTGACCTGCTGATTGCGCCCTATGCCACGGTGCCAACCGCACCGCTTATGCCGCTGGTTAAGCAGCGCGGCAAACTGCTGATGGGTAACTTTTCGTTCCAAGTCAACAAAGACGTTAAGCACGACATGTGGTTTAACAACGCACCGTGGAACGACGCCGACGGCTGGTCCAAGGGCTTTTTTGACGCCGGGGTGAAAGCCGGGGGCAAGACCGTGGCAATTTTGGCGTCGGACCAAGAATTTGCACAAAACTTGGCCGACGGCGCCCGCGCCATCGTGAAGGCTAGGGGCCTGAAGTTGGTGTACAACCAAAACTACCCCCCGACCACCAAAGACTTCACCTCTATCGTGCGTGCGGTGCGGGCCTCCAAAGCTGAGATCGTTTTTGTGGCCTCTTACCCAGGGGACTCGGTGGGCATTGTTAACGCCGCAAGCGAAATTGGCTTGGGTTCGCAGGTGCAGGTGTTTGGTGGAGCCATGGTGGGCCTGCAGTTCACGCCGATTGCCGTGAACTTGGGCAGCAAACTCAACGGCATCGTGAACTATCACACCTACGTGCCCGGTATGGCCATGCCAGGCACGGAGGCGTTCTTGAGCCGATACACGCCACGCGCGATTGAAGAAAAGCTTGATCCGCTGGGCTACTATCTGCCGCCGTTTAACTACGCCATTGGACAGATGCTGGAGCAAGCGATCACTGCCACCAAGAGCATCGATGACCGCAAGATTGCCGACTACTTGCGCGCCAACACCATGGAGACGATTGTTGGGCCGATCAAGTTTGACGGCAACGGCGAACGCGCCAACCAGCGCTTGGTGACGATGCAGTTCCGT
>RFXW01000100.1 GCA_009921245.1 Candidatus Fonsibacter lacus
TCAAACATGGGAAAGGCCACGCCGTAGGTGTTAAAGCACAGGTCGGCCACTTGTTCGTTGCTGCCAGGCTCTTGGCTGAAGTCATTCGATGGGAAACCCAAGACCACCAGCCCCTGATCTTTTTTTTCTTCGTAGAGCTTGACCAGCCCCTCGTACTGTGAGGTAAAGCCACAGTAACTGGCGGTGTTGACCACCAACAACACCTTGTTTTGAAATTGGCACAAGGACTGCGGGGCGCCGTCTTGCAGCCGGGCAAAGCGGTGATCCAGTAAGCTGGGGCAAGCGGCGTACGCCAGCCCGGTGGCGGCCATCATCAGCCCCAAAAAAACCTGTACAAATCGCATCAACACGCACTCAATTAATAACAAAACCTCTACAGTTTGCCACAGGATGGGCCGCACCCGCGCCGATTGCGGGATGCCCGGCCTGCCGGTGATGCGTGGCCGATCGCCATGCCGCATACGATCAAGCCCGGCATGGCGGGGTTTGTATACTTTGGTTTTTAACGTGATGCAGATGAGCGATGACCGATTCAACAACGGTTGACAACCAAACACCCAGCGCGCCCAGCGGGTGGGGGATGGCAGGCCAAGGCACCTTGGCTTGGCTTGTTACGGTGTGTATGGGCGTGGCGGCATTGACGCTGGGCGCCAAGGTATCGGTGCCGTTTTGGCCTGTGCCCATGTCCATGCAGGTGGTGGCGTTGGCCACGCTTGCCATGGTGTTGGGGATGCGCCACGCGGTGCATACGGTACTGGCGTATTTGGCGCTGGGTTTGGCTGGGCTGCCGGTGTTTGTGAGCAGCGTTGGGCCAGCGGCGTTCGTAGGCCCCACGGGTGGTTATTTGCTTGGTTTTGTGGCGGCTGCGGCCGTGATGGGTCGATTGGCGCAACGTGGCTGGAATCAATCGTTTACGCGCGCCATGCTCGCCATGTCGCTCGGTTTGCTGGTGATGTACGCGCTGGGGCTGACTTGGTTGGGCCACGTGGTGGGCTGGGATAAGCCAATCTTGGCCTTGGGGTTGAAGCCCTTCATCCTCGGTGATCTTCTTAAAATCACGCTGGTGGCCTGGGCTTTGCCTCTGCTGCATCGGCTGCGACGACGTTAGTCTTTTTACAACCGCTTCACAACAAACGCCTCATGCTTTACCCAGACTTATTCAAACAACTCGAAGCGGTGCGCTGGAACATGGCCGAGGACATTCCTTGGGATCAGCACGACCCCTCGGCGCTGACCGACGAGCAGGCGCAAACCATCAAAATGAACGCCATCACCGAATGGGCGGCGCTGCCGGCAACCGAAATGTTTTTGCGTGACAACCGTGGCGACAGCGATTTTTCGGCGTTCATGTCGGTGTGGTTTTTTGAAGAGCAAAAACACGCCTTGGTGTTGATCGATTACTTGCGACGTTTCAGGCCTGACTTGGCGCCAACCGAAGACGAGCTGCATGAGGTGCGCTTTGAGTTTGAGCCGGCGCCGGCGCTGGAGACGCTGATGCTGCATTTTTGCGGAGAGATTCGGCTCAACCATTGGTACCGGCGCGCGGCGCAGTGGCACACCGAGCCGGTGATCAAGGCCATCTACACCATCTTGTCACAGGATGAGGCCCGCCACGGCGGGGCGTATTTGCGTTACATGCGGCGCGCGATTGAGCAGTTTGGTAACGAAGCGCGCCAAGCGTTTGCCAAAATCGGGGTGCTCATGGCCAGTGCCCGGCGTACCGCGCAAGCGCTGCACCCCACCAATCTTCATGTGAACAAACAATTGTTTCCGCGCGACACCGTGCAAAGCCGTCTGCCCGACCCAGCGTGGCTGGAGCACTGGTTGGACAAGCAAATTGAGTTTGACGCCACCTGGGAAAACAAGGTGGTTGAGCGCATCTTGCACAACCTAAGCTTGCTGCTTGAACAAAGCTTTCGCAGTGTTCAAGAGCTCAATCGCTTTCGTAAATCATTAACCTAAAGGGTGTGCCAAGGCGCACCAAAGCAGTGGCGCCAAGCCGCTTGCACCGCGTCGCAGGCCTCGGCCACATCACCCGGGGCCACTTGGGTGCTGGCCTCGTCTAACCGGGCCCGGTGCTGGATGCGCCGCAGCGTGCGGTAGGCATTGGCGCTGGCCTGGCCCGCCCCGGGGGGTAGCATGTGGTGCGCCTCGGCGCGTTGCAACAAGGCAATGTTGCCGGTGTTGGGCAGCAAGTCGGCGTGCGCCCCGCCGTGTGCCAGCACCAAAAACTGCACCAAAAACTCCACATCCACCATGCCGCCCGGGCTGTGCTTAACGTCAAAGCGGCCAGTGGCCACCGGATGCGCTTGCGCCACCCGACGCCGCATGGCAACGATTTCTTGAGCCAATTGGTTCGGGTCGCGCGGCGCGCGCAACACCGCGTCGCGCACCGCTTCAAAGCGTTGCTGCATGTCAGGTTCGCCCACCGCCCAGCGCGCCCGCGTAATGGCTTGGTGTTCCCACGTCCAGGCGGTGTTGCTGCCACGCTGCGCTTGGTACTGACCATAGGCCTGCAAGGGCGTGACCAGCAGCCCGGAGTTGCCGTTGGGCCGCAGCGCGGTGTCAACCTCAAACAAATCGCCTTCGCCCGTCTTTACGGTGAGCCAGCTGATGAGCTTGCGTACCAGCGCGGTGTAGATGGCCGCGGCGTTGTCGTCGTCGTCGTCAAACACAAACACGATGTCCAAATCGCTGCCATAGCCCAACTCTTTGCCGCCAAGTTTGCCGTAGGCAATGATGCCCAGCCGCGGCTGTTCTCGGTGGCGGCGTTTAAATTTCTGCCAGCACCATTGCAACGCCACATCAAGCACGGTGTCGGTGAGTGCGCTTAAGTCGTCGGCCACTTGCTCCACGCTGAGCCGGCCCTCCACGTCACGCGCCAGGGTGCGAAACACCTCGGCGTGGTAACCACGGCGCAACAGATTGAGCAGGTTTTCTTCGTTGTCTTCTTCGCCGGTACGCAGCCCGCGCAGGCGGGTGGTGAGCTCGTGCGCAAAGGCGTTGCGGTCAAAACGTTGCGCCAACCATTCGGGGTCGGCCAACTCGTCGATAACCCCTGGCTGCCGCATTAAGTAGCGTGCCGGCCAACGTGCCGCGCCAAGCAGGTGGCACAAACGCTCGTGCACCGCGGGGCGTTCCTGCAGCAGCGCCAAATAATTTTCACGTCGCAGCAGCGGCTCAAGCCAGTCGGTTAGGCGCAAGGCGGCGTTGGTGTCAATGCGGCCCTCAGCCAGCCAGGCGTTGGTGCGCTGGATCAGACGCGCCAGCCGCTGTTGGCCACTGGGCTTGAGCTCGCGTAGGCGCGGCACATCCAACCAGGGCTGCAGTTTGGTGCGCAGCGCGGGCTCGAGTTCGGGCAGAACCGATTCCAAGTCGGTGCCGTCGTGGGGGCGACACTGGTGGCAGGGCTGTCCGCCAAGCAGGCTGTCAAATTCGCTGGCCACACGTTCGCGGTGCGTATCCAACGCATCTTGAAACAACCCAAAACTGGCAAACCCCATGCAACGCGCCAGCCAGTGCAAGTCGTCGTCGTCGGTCGGTAGGGTGTGGGTTTGTTGATCGTCAAGGTATTGCAAGCGGTGTTCCACTTGACGCAAAAACACATACGCCTCATCCAGGGCCTCGGCGGTGGCTTCGGGCATCAGGTTGGCCTGCACCAGGCGCTTGAGGCCGCTGCGTGTGGGGCGGGTGCGCAGCTCGGGGAACTGCCCGCCGCGCACCACTTGCAGCAGTTGCACAATGAATTCAATCTCACGAATGCCGCCACGCGAAAGCTTGACGTCGTTGGCGCGCTCCGGGTGGCCCGCCGCGCGGCGTTGCGCATGTTGACGAATTTGACGGTGCAAGTGGCGCAGCGCGTCAAAAATGTTGTAGTCCAAATACCGCCGATACACAAAAGACGACACGGCGTTGCGCAGCGTTTGCACGCTGTCGTTGAGCTGCGCCGGACTGGGGGCAACCACCCGACTTTTGAGCCAGGCAAAGCGCTCCCATTCGCGGCCTTGCACCTGAAAATACTCTTCCAGTGCGTCCATCGACACCGCCACCGGCCCCGAGTTGCCATTGGGCCGTAACGCCAAATCCACCCGAAACACCTGGCCGTGCTCGGTGATGTCGGCCAACCGGGTGGCCAAGCGTTTGACAAACTGCGTAAAAAAGGCCTGATTGCTGATGCCCTGGTTGGGCGCCGCGCCCGCGGTGTGGCCGTCGTGGTCGTAGACACAAATCAGGTCGATGTCGCTTGAGACGTTAAGCTCGCGCGCCCCCAGCTTGCCCATGCCTATCACCCACAGCTGCGCCGGTCCGTGTTCGCTGTGCGGCGCGCCGTGACGTGCCACCAACTCGGCTTGGGTGGCGTGGTAAGCGTGTTGCACCGCGTACTCCGCCCATTGCGTCATGGTGGCGGTGACTTCGGGCAGCGTGGCTTGCGCCGCGCAATCGAGCCGCGCCAGTCGCTGCAACACCAGTTGGCGCAGCACACGCAGGCTGGCATCGCCATCCAAGGCGTGCCGTTGCAGCGCGTCGTGCGCTTGGCGCAGCGTTTCGGGGGTGGGCAGCCCAGGCGCTAACAGCTCTTGCCAGTCGGCGTAACGACGGCTGATGCGCTGCACAAATCGGCTGTGCTGTGCGGCGTTGATGGGTTCGCTGGCGTCCATAATGATGGTTTATGCAAACCACCCAACCGACGACCACCATGGGCATGTGGCCCATGCTGGAGCGCGTTGCCACATGGCTGGCGGGGTTGTTGCTGGCTTGGTGGGCACTGGTGGCGGTGGTGTGGGTAATTGGCCTGCAGCTGATTGTGCCGCGTTTAGACGATTGGCGTGGGCCATTGCAGTCCATGGCCAGCTGGGCGCTGGGCGTGCCGGTGCAAGTGCAGCGGGTGGCGGTGCATACCGATGCGGTGTTGCCCGAGTTGGTGTTGCAGCAGGTGGTGCTTGGCCAGGGCGAGCAGGCCCCGCGCGCGGCCGAAGTGCGCGTCACAGCCAGTTGGTGGTCGTTGCTCAAACTTGAGCTGGCGTCGGTGGAGGTTTTGGCGCCCGAGGTCACGCTGGCAAAGGACGCCCAAGGGTGGTCGGTGGTCGGCTTGGATGGCGCGCCGTCGGCATCGGCTGACAGCCCGTGGCTGGCTTGGGTGTTGGCCCGCCCGTTGGTGGCGGTGCAAGACGGGGTGCTGCGCTGGCGTGTGCCGGCGATGCCAGGCCAAGCGCCTGAGCAAGGGCAGTTCGACGCGCTCAATCTACGCCTAAGCCAACAGGGGCGGCGTGTGGCGCTAAGCGTGCAGGCGCACCCGGCCGGTCGGCCACAGGCGCCTTGGCAGGTGCAGGTGGACGCCCGCGTGCCGTTGTGGCCCAGCGACGCCACCCAATGGCATGCATGGACTGCACAGCTTTACTGGCAGGTGCAGGGGTTGGATTGGTCGCGTTGGCGCAACCACTTGGGCGCTTGGGCGCAAGACCCAAGGCTGCCCTCGCAGGGCGTGGGCAATGGCAGGGGTTGGGCCGACTGGCGCGACGGGCGGTGGCAACAAATCACCACCGACGTGGCGATGCGTAACGTACGCTTTGTGCCGGCCGATGCCACCGAGCCGCTGTGGTTACCAACGCTGCAAACGCGTTTGACCTGGCAAGGCCAAGCGTTGGGAGGCTGGCAACTGCGATCGCAGGGCTTGTTGTTCACTTGGGGTGCGCAGCAGCGCTGGCCTGGTGGTGATGTGGCGGTGGACTGGCAGCCCGCCAACGGGCAGACCCCAGCGCAACTGGAGCTTTCTGGGCAACAGCTGGAGCTTGGCGCGATGCTGGCCTTGGCCAAGCCGTTGGGCTTGACGCAGGCGCTGCCATCCATGTGGCGCGATGCTGGCTTGTCAGGCTTGCTGCCCGATTTGCGCCTGCGCTGGCAAGGTGCATCGGTGGGCGCGTCAGATTGGCAGCTGCAAGCGGCGTTTGAGCAGCTGGCCTGGCGGGCCAACGCCCAGCCCTGGCGCCCCGGTGTGACCGGCGCCACCGGCCGGCTTGAGGCCAGTGCGCAACGCGTGGTACTGAACCTAGAAACGCGTCAGGCCACCTTGGCTTTGCCGGGTGTGTGGCCCAATGCCCAAACCTTTGACAAGCTCCAGGGCGAGCTGGTATGGCAGCCCGCACCGGATGGCCGCTGGCAGGTGCAAACCCCAGGCTTGCGTTGGGCCAGCGCCGGTGGGCAGGGCACTTGGGTGGGGCGATGGACGGGCGTACCCGGCGAGTTCGGTGAGGTCGACTTGACGCTGCGCGATGGCGGGTTGAACTGGCCGCAATTTCAGACGTGGTTGCCGCAGGCGTGGGAGCCGGCGCAGCCGCTGGCGGGCTTGTCTGGGCGTCTCACGGACGTGCAGATGACGCTCAAGGGAGCTTTGCCCGGGATCTTGAATTTACACGCCGCCGCCCCAGCCAACATGGGTTGGCGTGGCCAAGCCACGCTGCAGGCGCTCACTTGGCCCGGGTCCGATACCACCGGTCCTGGCATGGCGGATGTGGGTGGCGAGCTGCGGTGGCAGCCGCAGCGGGTGAGCCTCACGCGCGCCACCGGCCGCTTGGCTGACGCGGCGCAAGCGCAGCTCACGCAGGCCGACATCACCTGGGACGCCAGCACCGATCAGCCGCAAGTAACCGTTGCGCTGCAGGCCTCAGGCCCGCTGCAAGCCTGGCTGCGCGTGGCGCGCCGCGCTGCACCCAAGCAAGGCCTTGGCGCAACCCTGGCCAACGTCAACGCCACCGGTCAGGTGCGGGCCAACTTGCAAGGCACTGGGCCGTGGCAGGGACTGGCGCAGCTGCCATGGCGCGGCGAGATACAGCTGGAGGACGCCAACGTGGCTTGGCAGCCCGGTTTGCCGCCGCTGCAAAAGCTCAGTGGGCAATTGCAATGGGACGGCGCCACGTGGCGCGCCCGTGACATGCGCGCCCAGTGGTTGGGTGGCTCCATTCAAGGCGACATGTCTTACGCCACATCGGGCGCGTGGCG